>CAYGQP010000102.1:0-6631 GCA_964352115.1 uncultured Micavibrio sp.
TTTCATGTTAAAGTCGATGGCCAGCGCGATAAAAACAATGACGAAAAAGCGCTCAAACTATTTGATAAAATCATAAGCACCAAAGATGCCACTCTTGATCAACGCATGGAGGCATTATATTGCAATGTTATCCTGTCGGGTCGTTTGGACCTGCATGATCGTGCCATTCAATACGGTAAATATGCTATTAAACTTAATGAACAGTTTAAAGACGCGCAGACTAAAAAACATGAAGCGGATGTTTTGGCAGAAAAGGCTGCTGAAGATGCTAAAGCAGCAAAAAAGAAAAAGCCTAAAAAGAAAGAGGGCGAAAAGGATGAAGCGGACAAAGCCATTGAGCGCCTTGCCGGCGAACAAAAAACACAGGCTGAGACCACAGACAAGCAGGCCGATTTCATCCCCAAAGAACACATTATGGCCTACATCATCATGGGGTGCGCACTGGAAGTTAAGGCTGAAAGCTTAGGTACAGATGCTGAAAAAGCCAAAATGCTTGATCAGGCCCTAGAATATCTAGATAGAGCCACTGGTATAGACTCAACCAATAACCTCGCCAGCCACTGCAGAGAGCGGCTACTGGAAAAATCTATGGAATATCTTTATATAGGTGACCAAGAGGTTGATCTAAGCGGCGATGATATGGATACAGATCCAAACAGCGCATCCGGTAGCTCTATGGCATTTGGTGTCGCAGCGGTGGGCACGACAACAGACACACCTGTGGAAGAAGGCGATATTCCCTTGGAAGATAAGCCAGATGGTGCCCCGACGGTAATCAACCCTGATGCTGGCAATTCCGGAGATGCGGCCCCCGGTGCGGGCGGCGTTCACCCCGGATAAATCATACTCTTGACAAGCCACGGGGAAAAAGGCCATAAAATCCGAACTCTTGTGCCGTTTGACCATGGGCATGGTTTTGATGTATCCATGGACTGACGATAGCAATGAAATGTGGCGGTGTAGCTCAGGGGTTAGAGCAGTGGAATCATAATCCATGTGTCGGGTGTTCAAATCACCCCACCGCTACCATTTCCATCAGACGAGAAAGGCGCAGGGGCGGTCATGAATTTCTTTAGCTTTATCAATAGCCTCATTACAGAGCTGTCTGCCGCAGCCGTTGGTACGGTCATTGGCGGTCTCGTGATTTGGGGCGCACGGTGGTACAATGAACTTCAAATCGAAAAGAAATACTCCATCAGCGGCACATATAAAGCCTATTATGATGACAAGGTAGACGGCGAAGCCGTGGTTAAAAGAAACACCGTCACCCTCAGACAAAAGGCCTATAAAATCTCCGGCGAGGATGAAACGCATGACGGCCTGCGCGCCTGGTCACTAGAGGGAGACATCGACCAGAAAACCGGGCTTATTCATGGGACCTACAAAGCCAAAACTCACACAGACAGAGGCATGGGCGTTTTCTTTTTTGAGCAAAAGGAAGGCGGCACTCTGGACGGTATTTGGGCGGGGTACGACAACCAGAACAAAACCATTGAACATGGTAAATACACGCTGCGCAAACAAATCAGTATTGATATTTTGCCGGCGCGTCCTGAAGACCTCACGCAAGTGCTTCTGCTTCTCTCCGAACAATTGGGCGATGGATACATGGAGGCTTCGGATTTCACCTTTAGCGAAAATCAATTTCTTCTGATTGCAAAATACAAAGAAGAAATTATAGGATATGCGCTCTCCTTAATGCTGCCGAAAAACGGATTTGATAAGCACTTGATGGGCAACACATACAAATTGCCTGCTGATATAAAAATTGCCAATACACAAGGCAATCACGCCTTGCTCAAATCTCTTGCTGTTGACAAAAACTACCAAAAACAGCGCATTGCGTCGCGATTGGTTCAGGCGTCCTTAAACGCGTTGCAAGAGAGCGGCGCCGCAGTTGTTGCATCCTTTGGCTGGCAGGAAAAAGGGGTGGTCAATATTGGCAGGACGTTTGAGCAGCTTGAATTTAAACAACGTCACGAATTCAAAAAATTCTGGCATCAAAACAGTATTGATCATGAATATGATTGCCCGCATTGCGGTCATCCGTGTAATTGCAGCGCGGTTTTGTTCAGTAAGGTTTTGAGCAACAAACATTATGAACGTCAAAAAAAGCTCAAAGTCGCATAGAAAGACACCAAAGCCATGAACGACCCTAAAATTGCGTGTTTAAGTCCTACAGAAGTTGAGTTAGAAGGCGGAAAGCCATATTTTTACTGCACATGTGGCCTATCGCAAACGCAGCCTTTTTGTGATGGTGCTCATAAGGGGACGGGGTTTAAATGTCAGGCTTTTACAGTTGAAGAAACAAAAAAGGTCTGGTTGTGTAATTGCAAACAAACCAAAAAACCGCCCTATTGCGATGGCACACACAAATCATTGAAAAGCGATGATTAATTCATCAGCCGCTTTGCGTTAGAGCTTTATTACGCTGTTTTTTCAAATCCTTGATCCGCTGCAACAAAACCTGGTGCGCGGCAAAAGTTCGGTCATCCTCGATATAGAACTGATCAGCCTCAATATCATAATAAAGCGCATCGCTGTTTTGCAGATAAAACGCCAAAAGCCTGTCATAAGCCTTTAGTAGCTCGTCATCGAAGGCGAGATATTTCAAATAACGATCAAGCTGGCCATCCTGAACAGACTCCCAGCGAGTCAATATCGGGCCTTGCGTTTCTGGAGGGTACCCCACGAGAAGGCTTTCGATATTCGCATTTGCCTGCGTAAAAATATGCACCACATTTTCCATGCGCATTCGTAGATCTGCTGAGACGGTTTGCAAAAGCTCATAGTTTTGCGCCACATATTCCGGCGCGCGCAAGTTAAAGGGCTTGACCAGATCATCAGCGATTTTGCGCTTTGTCTTATAGGCTCTGGCCTCAGAATCGAGATCCTGAAGAAACCCGTTTAAGACGACCTCGAACTGCTTACCCAATGACGGCTGGGCCGGTTCTTGCGGTGTTTTAAGCTCTTTCTCTGCGATCACAGTGGGCACGTTAAATACGGCAACGAGCTGTGCCTTACCCTGATCATAGCGCGCCTGTATGCGCGGTCCATACATCACGCCCGCGGTCACGGAAATCGCCGCGGTAAAAACCAGCGCAATCATCCAGAGTGTATGAACCGTTTTCATGGCTTAATACCCAGCGTTATTGAGCGCCTCAAGCAGCTTTTCTGCCGTAACATGAAGCGCCTCGTTCCAATCCAAATTCGCATCACCATCTGCCCCATCAGAAACATATTTGAGGCATAGGAACGGGATACCCTCACGGCTACAGATCAACGCCAGAGCATAGGCCTCCATGTCCACGACATCAAAAAGCCCGGCTGCTTCTGTAGCGTCAAAGTTGTCACCTGTTCCACATAAACCACCCGGCAGAGCGTTAATGCGCACGCCGTGATTGAGTTTGACAGGATCATCGGAGAACGGGGTTTGGAATTTCTCAAACCCCAAAACCGTAACATCCATATCCCGCTGCACGAAAGTGTCCGGATTAATGATCTGGCCGCCAACATGCTTGCGTGACCCGGCAGTGCCCATATTGATCACCAGATCCGGCTTGCCATGCTCACGGATATAATTTGTGAGACCATAAGAGGCATTGACCTTGCCAATACCCGTATGCAGGACATCATAATCCTCAAACACATCCTGGGACTCTTCCTTCATGGCAAAAACGAGAAGCGGCTTGGTCATGCGGCCTTCTTTCCGGTTTGGTCATTCACCCAGTCCTGTAGCGCGGGATAGTTAATCTTTCCCGTTCCCAGCAGGAACATTTTATCAAGCGTCAGAATTGTTTTCGGAACCGATAATTCGGAAACACCGTTTTTGGTGGCATAACCAGAAAGATCGCTTTTGCGTGCGTTTTCCTGCGTTGTCACCAGAATAAGCTGCTCGCCTTTGCGATCATCAGGAATGGTCACGACGGCACTTTCGGCATCCGGATAGACCTTGCTGACGAAGCTTTCTACAGCGGTTAGGGAAACCATTTCGCCCGCGATTTTGGCGAAGCGCTTTGCGCGACCAAGAATGCTTACATAACCATGTTCATCGATATCAACGATATCCCCCGTGTCGTGCCACCCACCCTCTGGTTCATGAAGAAAACCGGGTTTGTCATTAAACAGATATCCCATCATGACATTCGGCCCCTTGACGAAGAACCGACCGCCGACATCAACGCCCGGTACATCCTCAAGCTTATATTCCATGCCCGGCAGAATGCGCCCTACCGACCCGGCCTTGAAATGTTTGGCTGAATTCACGGCAATAACGGGCGAGGTTTCTGTCGTGCCATAGCCCTCCAGAATACGCACGCCAAAGCGCTCCATATATCTCTGGCGGGTTTCATCCCTCACCTTTTCAGCGCCGGCAAAAATATAGCGCATGCGATAAAAGTCATAGGCATTGGCCATGCGCGCGTAGCCATTGAGGAACGTATCAGTACCAAACATAATGGTCGCATTGGTTGAATATACAAGTTCCGGCACGATGCGGTAATGCAGTGGACTGGGGTATAAAAACGTCTTCACGCCAGACAATACAGGCAAGAGCATGCCCCCGCTGAGACCAAAGGAATGGAACATCGGCAAACAGCTAAAGACAATATCCTGACGGTTGAAATCAACACGGCTGGAGAGCTGCACGACATTAGACATCAGGTTCTCATGACTCAGCACCACGCCCTTGGGCGCGCCTTCGGAGCCTGATGTAAACAGGATCACAGCAGGATCAGAGAATTTGACCTTGTAGCTTTTGTGGAACGTGGCTGCGACGTTCTTGAGTGCAAGACCGATAAGCTTATCTGCCACCCCGATCTCTTCCCGGAGATCCTCAAGATATACAAGCTTCACCTCTTTGCTGAGCGCGTCCTCCAGCGCCTCTAGCCGCCCGACCTCAATGAAACGCCGCGAGGTCAGGACAACCTTCACCTGCGCCGTTTGACAGGCCGATACAACAGCCGCCGGGCCAGCGGTAAAATTAATCATCGCCGGAACGCGGCCAATTGCCTGAAGGGCGAAGAACGTTACGGACGCGCCCGAAGCATTGGGGAGCATCAAACCAACAGGTTCATCCTTATTCGTGAAGCTGGCGATCTTTCGGCCCAAAACAATTGCGCCCAGTTTCATGCGTTTGAACGGCAGCGGTTTTCGCTCGATGTCCTCGATGATTGCGGCGTTGCCTCCGTTCACATATTCCGCCTTCAGGAAAGCCTGAAAGAGAGTCTGGTGACGATCCTCTGTCTTGAACATCATATCTTCCATGACATCATGCAGCAGCTGACCCGCAGCTTGGCGACGTTTACGCCCCTTAAGCGCACTGTCTAGCTCGAATTTTTCCGGTGGCAGTATCGTTATGGTGATTTTCGGGAATGACCGCAGCGGCACCTTGCCCTTCAGACGCGCGAACGGCGTGTGCTGCACACCATCCAGCTTTACGGGCAGGATCATGGCATCGGCCTTATCGGCGATCATGCCCGGGCCTTCGTATATTTTCATCAACGCGCCAGTTTCGGTCAGGCGGCCTTCTGGGAAGATGACGCAGTTCTTATTCTTCTCAATCTCCTTGATCAGTGATTTGATCGAAAACGGATTAGTCGGGTCAAGCGGAAAGGCATCAATCAGCTTCAGCCACGGCTTCACCCACCACCAATCCGCGACCGCAGAATTCAAGGCGAACATCGGTTTTCCCGGCAAAAATGCGGCCAGCAGTGGCGCATCGAGAAATGACACGTGGTTGCCGACAATAAGGAAGCGATCGCCAGCCTTTTGGTAATTTTCAATGCCCTTCACCTCTACGCGATACATGAGCTTGAACATGACCTGAAGAACGGTTTTAAAAAGCTGATCGGGCAAGAGCTGGCAAATATACAGCGCAACGCCTGCGCTCATGATCGCAAGGATGAGGAACAGATGTTTGACCTGAAACCCTATGGAGAGCAACAATGACGCGAGTATGGCCGCCGCGAAAATAAACAGCGCATCCATCAGAACACTCGCGGCGATCACGCGCGCACGATGATCGGGAGCTGTGCGGTCCTGAACGATGGATTTTAACGGCACAACATATAGCCCACCGGCAATGGACAGTCCGAGCAGATCAATCACCACCCGCCAGCCTGAAAAGCTTGACAGAAAGCCACTGAGGTCAGTGAGGATTAATTGACCATCCAGACGACCCACGGCCCCGCTAAAGGCGTTACTGGCGAAATAAAGATCGAGAGAGAAGAGCGTGATCGCAAGCGCAGAGAGTGGCACGTATACGGCCGCAACCTTGCCGTGAAGCAAACGATTATTCAGCAGACCACCCAGCGCGATCCCCACAGAAAACACGGTCATAAAGAATGTCAGGACAATTGTATCCACGCCCAGCGTTTGTTTCGCGTAGTTCGGGAATTGCGCGAGCATGGTTCCGGCGACAAAATAAAACCAGGAGATCCCAAGAATCGCCTGAAAAATACCATAGGGTTGTTTCATGGCGTATTGGATGATCTTGATGGCCTCGGCCGGTGTGTTCCAGTTGAGCTTTAGCCCCGGCACTGGCGCAGGGGCCTCCGGAATGTAGCGGCTGGAGATATACCCAACACCCGCAAACACCAACAATAGAAAACCTATGGCGGCGATCCCTAAG
>CAYGQP010000103.1:0-6611 GCA_964352115.1 uncultured Micavibrio sp.
CGGTACATTTCATCGACAACAAGCCCGGCGAGCTGCTGCATGCCGTCATATGGCTTATCAAAGCCTGGTGGCGTGCACAGCAACGTCATGAGCTCAACCAGATAGCTGCGCTCATCGGGCAGGGGGAAACGGCATCCGAGCTGGGTATCAAATGGGTTAATGGCGAATTGGTGTGCCATTTGAAGCCGGAAGTAGGCGGCTTCGTGCTGCCTGCTGAGCGGCAGGGCCTCCTTGATCATCGAAATCAAGCCTGATGAAGACGGGCCAATGTCGATGACGGCAACGAAGGGTAGTTTACTGAGGCCTGGTCCAAGGCATGTTCCAAGGTTTAATGTGTTGAGCAAAACCGATTTACCGGCACCCGGTTGGGCGAAGATCAGATCAAACCATGTTGTTGTCAGGTTTGTGCCCGTTTGATAGGGCCAGATTTTACCGTCGGGCGTTCTGAAGGTCATGCCGCCCTGCGGGAAGGGACTGGATGGCCGTTGCCAAGGCAATAATTTCATAATTTCGATCATTGGTGCAATGCCGGCAGGGGCTGTACTTGCGCAATGCGCGCCCATGGCTGATGACATGATGCAGGCCAATGGATCGCCTGAAAATTCGCTGACCTGACAGTACCCCCAGCTTTCAAATGACTGAAGCAGGACAGAAAGGCGATCCAGGATGATGTCCTTTTCCTGAATATCGCACCACGTGGCAAATGATACACGGATTTTGACGACAGGCTCGCTTCTGGCCAGGGCTTGTAGCCCTTCAAGGGAATATTTAACCTGTTTATTTGCCGCGTTTGTGGGGCCCATAAGTGTTGAGAGAAACGCGGTAAGCTGCGTTGCCTGAACACCCCCGCCTTCAATCAGGAATGAGATACGAAAAGGGATGTCGGCTTCTACGAGACGGTTCAACAAGGACGGGAATGGTGTGGCGTCCATAGGGCCTAGCGACATATCCGCGCCAGCCCAAAGTGTGCGGCCCATGCGCACGACGGATTGCCCAATAACCTGGGCATCGGCGGCGGTAATTTGGCTGGCGAGATTGGGCCAGAGAATATCAGATAGATCGACTTTGCTGGATGGCGCTCTTGGTGGGATGGGATCGCCCGGTAGACAGGGTCTCCAGCCGTCATTTGCCCGCTCAGGAAACATATTGGACCGCACAGCGCATAGAGCATCGTGAACTTCCATGAGTGTCCCGCGAATGGCAAGCTCATCCAGCGCCGATGTAATAGCGCTGAGGAAGCTTCTGTGGCGTGTGCGCAAAGGTTCCAATGCGGCAAATGGATATTGTGCATCGGCGGCGGTGACCCAGTTTTCAGCTGTTTCCTTCGCATCTTTTCCAGCACGCTCTCCTTCGCTCTTTGTCAGAATGCTGGGGCGAGTCCAGAGCACAAAATAGCATTCCTCATGTGTCAGAAATCGCTCGAGGTGCTTTACGCGTTCGTCAAAGACGTCATCAATTTCGAGGCCGATATTTTCTGCGGTGATACGGCTTGGTTTGACGTTGGCTTCTAGTTGCTGGCGAATGCGGCCGGGATCACGGGCAAAATAAACCTGAAGGGCATGACCCTGGCGGTCAAATCGTGATCCCATTTTGATGGTTGCGGCTTTAATGATGTGATTATATTCGTCCTCACCAATAATTTGGCGGCTTCCTTCGATTTTGATATAGGAAACAAGAGAGCCATCTGTGGCAACAATAGTGTTTTTGCTGTCCGCTGTTTCCAGCTGGATGAATGAAGAAACGGATTGGCGCATCGCTTTTTGAAAGGGCGCAATAAGTTTCTGAAGAAGATTCATAAATTCCGATCCTAAAAAACCGCTGGAATGGTTTGGCTATATTTTTAGCGATTTATTTTACTATAACCAACATGAATGTATAGGCCTAGCGGTAAAACGCTCAGGGCTTTGTTCAGATTATGAAAGAAGTCTCGGTTTTAAGCAGCCTTCATGATTTCCTGATAAATGTTCGTCCATTGCGGCGGTGTTTTTCCGCTAAACGGACCATCCTTTGATCGCCAATAGGCAAGGATCTGAGGGAATTGATTAAATTCAAGATCAGCCTCTTTGATAATTCTACGATCGAGAGGAAAAAGGCGTATTCCATCAAGCTTTTTTGCTCTCATGTTATAATGAGACGGGCCTAAATAGTCTTTTAATACGGTTGAGAGGATATAAACATTGTCCGTGCCCAACCGTTTTTTAACTTCTTCGCGACGGCTCATCAAGACATCGAGTGATTTACGGGCAGCCTCGGCAATTGGTCCTTGTGATATGCGTGCAACGTAGATGGCTCTTGCCATGTGATGTAAATCAGCCTGTTCAATTTCGGGAAGCCAGAGCAAAACGCCGGAACGCATTTCGCTAACGTTATCTAAATGAAAGCATTGATGGCAAAAAATACAGGCTGTAGCCATATTTTTGCTTTGTTTGTCATTAGAATCATAATTTAAAAATAGAACTTCCTGGTATTTTTTAGAAACAAATCCGCAAAACCGGCATGTATCCTTATCGCGGTCAAAGATCTTTTTCTTTTCATCATTCGACAGTTTTTGGGCAGAAGAAGAGGCGGAGCCCGACGATTGGGCTCCGCTTTGTTTTGATTGGGCTTTGCGATTAGATCGCGCAATGCCTAATGTAATAGGCAAATGTGCCATTATTAGCCGCCGCCACCAGAAACGTTAAAGTCAACAGCGTTCAACTGTGCAGCTGATGCATTGTTTCCATCAGCGCCAACAGTTTCGAACATGGCTTCGTAGATGATTGGAAGTGCGAAGAGTGCTCCACCAGCGGCCAAGCGAATGGCGCCATCTTTCAGCGGTGTTTGAGTTGGGTTTTCAACGTGGTCTTTGATTTTTAGAATACCAAGAACACCAAGAAGGATTCCAAACAGATAGGACAGAGCTGTAAGAAGCCCCGGAATATCTGCAATCGATTCCGTGATGTTTCTGGCGATTTCACCAAAATCATTTTGCGCGTGCGCCTGATGCGTCGTCATCATACCCATCGTGAAGGCTGCGCCTGCTTGATAGTATGTTTTCTTTACATGTTTAAGCATAGTTTTCTCCTTATACTAAGTTGCTCACTAGTCTATACGTTCTCTTGTTCAGTATTATTCGAACACGATTCCGTATTCTGTAATGCCGAGCGTTACCTGCACGACGTTAATCAATGGTCCCAAGTTTACGGCGACTGCGCCGCCGATCATGTGTGTTAATCCGGCCATGAGAGAGGCCTGTTGAGAGCCTTCCGCGACATCACGTATGATGAAGATGCCACGTACAAAGCTTACTAATCCTATCATAATCATGAATTGTAAAATAGCGGTTATTACAGCATAGACATGATCCAGTTCTGCCTCGGTCATGCCGTTGGTATATGTCTCGCTCATGATCGCATATGTAGCGGTGATAGGCAGGATGCCGAAAAAGTCATCTGAGCCGAAGGACAGGGTTTGCGTCGCTGCTCTAAGAAGCTCGTTGTAAGAAATAAGCGCGCCTGCGGCAATGAATGTCATCACCGTTCCAAGTCCGGCAGGGCCCTTTGCGCCTTCTTGTGCGCTCTTTGTTAGGCGCGATGTTCCAATCATAAGCAGCATCATCCCGGCGACAATTGCGAATAGGTTGAGCACCACGTGAATGGGGCCGATTAAATCGCTTGTGAAGCATGATAAAGATACATCTAGTCCTGATACATCCCCGCCGCAGGCAATATCGCCATCGTTGTACCCTGTTACAGATGCGAAGGCGAACCCGGACAGAACTGTTGGTGCAACTGTTGCGCGGGCAACCTCAACCATAACAGGCAGGGCAAAGAAGATACCGCCAGCAATGAGTCTTGAGGCGCCCTCCCATACTTGTGTTTGTTGCGGGTTTAAAACATGGTCCCGGATTTTCAAAATGCCGAGGAAGCCTAAAATTAAGCCAATGAGATAAGCGATTGCACTTAAAAACGCCGGGAAGACACCACTATGCGTAATGATCCCACAAATGGATTGACCAAGCGAGGTGCCCAAGAAGGCGTCGGTGGGCAAACATACGTCAATGGCATAGCCTGAATAAAACACGCTGGCGGCGCCAAAGAGAGATGTAATCTGGCCAAGCAATGACGCATCCCCGATTGAATCAAACATGGCCTGATATACGGTTGGCAGGCCAAAGAGGGCACCACCTATTATGAGACGAATAACCCCTTCACGCATTGGTGTCTGGTCTGGGTTTTCAACGTGTTCTTTGATTTTAAGAAGCCCGGCAACCCCTGAAACTAAACCAATGAGGTAAGCGACCGCCGAAATCAATAAAGGCGTATCAGAGAGTGATGTGATGATATTCGCCAGAACATTGTTCAAATCACCTGTTGAGAATTCCTGAAGAAGGTTACCTAGTAGTGCAGATAAAGAATTACCCAGATTGCCGGAGGGATCGAAATCTGTGCGCTCACCACCGTCAATACTGACTAGCATGGCTTCGTAAATGATGGGAAGTGCTAAAAGTGCACCACCAATAATGAATCGTATAATCGGCGTTCTTATGGGTGTTTGTGTCGGATTTTCAACATGTTCCTTTAGCTTTAAAATACCAGTGATTCCGAGCAATAATGCCAAGAGATATGATATTGCTGTGATGAGCCCAGGAAGCGTGCTTATTGACGCACGAATGTTGTTTGTAACGTCGTCTAATTCAACGACACCTTCGTCTCCGCCAAACAGGTCGCCGAAGCTAAAGGCATGAGCATCACTGGAAAAGAAAAAGAGTGAAAAGAATAGGCCAAAAAGGCTGAGATGATAGATCGCCAGCTTAAATTTGCTCTTTATAATATTCTTTGTTTTAAACACCGCCATACTAAATATTACACCATATTTTATATAAATGACGCAAATTTCCAGTGCATGAAAAAAGCACGCTGAAATTAGTGCGTTCTAATATGATGCATGAATTTTAATAAAATTGTATTAATATCCCATAAAATCATGAAATAACAGCAGCTTATCTGGTAATTTGACCCTTGCTACCTTGCACAACCCAGCGCCCGTTTTTCATTTCAATCGACTGAATTTTACCGATGCTGCTGACCTGATCGCCTACTTCGATCGTGCGCAGGTCATTGCTGTTTGCGCGTGCGATCGTGGCTTTGCCAGGCAGCGCAGCTCGCAATTCCCATTTTTCCAGATCAGGAGCAGGGGTTTTTACGGGTGCGGTATTAGGCTTAGGCGTTGTTTTAAGTTCGTTTTTTGGTTGTTCTTCAGGCTTGCTTGCAGTCGGTTTGTTCGCCAGCGACGCTATTTGTGTTTGAAGATCTGAAATCTTTTTATTCAAATCTTCAATTTGGCTGTCTGCATTTTCCAATTTTCCTGCAAGCTCTTGATTTTTCTGCTCTAATTCCACGTTTAATTGCTCTAACAGCTCGGCTTGCTCATTATTTTGCATGACGGGGGCAGGAGCAGGCTCTATGGCTGGCGGAAGATCAATTTCGGCTTCGTATGTTTCACCATCATCAGTAGGGTCTTCAAGCTCGAGAGGATCAAAAGGTTCCGGTGAGAGTTCGGGCTCTATGGCAGGTGTTTCAGCAACGCTAATTTCAGGTAATTCCTGCACGGAAGGGCCAACGTCTGGATCGCTTAAATCAGCAGGAAGTTCGTTAATTGGATCAGGTTCCGGCATTGGGGTTAAGCTTTCAGCGCCGAAATCCAGATCAATCGGGTCTTCTTCCGGTGTTTCCGCTGTGGGGTCCAGCGCCTCAACAAGTTCCGTTAAGTCTTCTGGCGCTTGATCAATCACAAGCTCTTCAGTGTAATCGATTGTAGGCTCATTTGATATATCTGTAACAGGCACAGGCATTGGTGGAAGGTCCGTCTGGCTTGCAAGGTCGGGTATGTCATTGCCCGGCGCTACTGCAACTGGATCGGGCGTGAGATCAGCAGGCTGCGCCGGAGTGATGGGCGCGGGTGTTGTGCCAGGTGTTTGAGTGGCCGCGACATTTTGTGGTTGCGGCGTGCCGGGTGTTTGTGTATTTGCCTGCTGCGTTGGCAAGTAATATTCCTGATAGAAATATCCGGCGCCAGCACCGCCAGCAAGCAGAATAATAATTAACGGAAGACTGCGACCTATAAATGATTTTTTCTTTGGCGCTGAAAGTTGGGCTGGCCCTGGATCAAAGTCGCTGTCGTCATCAAGATCCCATTCTTCCTCGTCGCCCAAGTCGTCATCAAGATCGTCTAAATCGTCGATGTCGTCCATAAGATCATCGCTGGAAAGAAGCTCGTCGTCGAGATCGGCAATATCCTCAAGGCTGTCGTCAAAATCATCAGGTGTAGGCGCTCCTGCATCGCTAGCCGCAGCGCCTTTTTTTTCTTCTGCAATTTTGTCAAAATCTAGATCGTTTAATAGATCGTCGTCGTCTTTGTCGGCCATGGGCTTTAAAAATCTCTTTATTTATTGCCCTGAGGTTAAACTAGTGATGTCCGGCAGTGTGCCTTGATTACCGTTGTTTCCCCCAGAAGCAGGTTCGATTGTTTGTGGTTGTGCTACCAGAGAACCATCTTCCCCGACAAACACAGAGTCTAAGAATAATAAACCAAATGGGGTGCCAGCTTCAATACGAATTAACACTTTAGTT
>CAYGQP010000104.1:0-6495 GCA_964352115.1 uncultured Micavibrio sp.
CCGTTTATGTTTTGCGCCTTATAGCTTAGCGCGGAAATCCTAGATAATTATTAATAGGCACGTCTTGGCTGTTTCGCAAGACATTTTAACGCTTTAAGAGAGATTCCAGGTATTTTTATTCGGGGAGAGGGATGAATTCCTTGTCGTCTCCCGGCACTTTATCAAATTTCTGTGCTTTCCAGTCTTCACGGGCTTGTTGAAGGCGTTCCTTGCTAGAGGAGACAAAGTTCCAATCGATATAGCGTTCCCCGTCCATCACCGCACCACCAAAAATCATAAGATGCACAGGGGTTTTTGCGGTTACAGTAATAGAATCTCCAGGCCTTAAAATCAGCGCTTGAAGGGGGTCATAGGCTGTTCCGGCAATTTCAATATGCCCGGACAAAACATAAAGCGCTCGTTCCTCGTATTCATCCGGAATGGGTAGAATTGATCCAGCCTCTAGGTGAACATCGCAATATAGCGTATCAGAAAATGTAGGAACAGCGCTTTTAAGGCCGTAACAGCTTCCCATAATAAGGCGTACACTTTTGCCTTCTTCGCTCAGCGTCGGCAAATTAGAACCGGTTTCATGCATAAAGCTTGGTTGATCTTCTTCCATCGCTTTTGGAAGCGCGAGCCAGGTTTGCAGCCCGGAGAGGATATGGCCCGATTCGCGCTGGGGCTTTCCGGTGCGCTCAGAATGGGTCACCCCGCGCCCAGCTTTCATGACGTTAACATCGCCGGGGTAAATTGTTTGATGAACGCCCGTTGAATCACGATGATCAAGCGCACCCTCAAACAAATAAGTGACTGTTGCCAGGCCAATATGGGGGTGGGGGCGAACATCCAGTCCCTGACCGCTCAAAAATTCGCCGGGGCCCATTTGATCAAAGAAAATAAATGGCCCGACCATGCGTTTTTTACGTGAGGGTAAAGCCCGTCGGACCTCATATCCACCGATGTCAGCCGTGCGTGGAATGATCGAAATTTCAACCGGGTCGCATCCGGTTTCATCATCACAATCAGGGGTATTGGCTGGTAAATAGCTCATAAGATATTAAAGCGATATCATCAATTAAAGATCAAGGCGTTATTTAAACGGTGATGCTAAACTTGCGAAGCGGTGAAGCGGTAAGCCCGCGTGAGCTTGCGTATTCAAGAGGCGATAAAGAGCGCTTAGCGATTTGATTTGCCTGCCTTGAAACAGCTTCCAGGCCCTTAGCGCCCAGGGAACCAAGCCCCTTATATACAAGATATTGCTGCTGAAGGCCGGTTAGCCTGAGAGAATTTGCACCGCTATTTATGCGGTCAACTTGCTGACGAAGTTGATAGCCATATGTGTAGGGCCTATCGATGCCCGCTGGGATAATACTTCCAAATTTCATGACATAACATCCTGTTATTCATTGTTCATTTTATTATAGCACTAAAATCCATATTTTCGCTTAAAAAGGTGGTTCTGCAAGTTTTCCAATGGCTTGCACAGCATTATCGACATCCATAACCTCTTGTTGCTTTGATCCGATCCGGCGGATCGCAACGGTGTTTTCTTCTGATTCGCGTACGCCGACCACGAACATCTCCGGCACCTTTGCGTGGCTGTGTTCGCGGACTTTATAGTTAATTTTCTCATTGCGAATATCTAGTTCAGCGCGCACGCTGGCCTGTTTTAATTTTTCATATACCGTATGTGCGTAATCATCGGCCTTTTCAGTTATCGTCGCAACGACGACTTGGGTTGGCGCAAGCCAAACCGGCAATTTTCCGGCATAGTTTTCGATCATCACGCCAATGAAACGCTCCAGTGAGCCGAGGATAGCGCGATGGAGCATAACGGGGCGGTGCCTATTTCCATCCTCCCCCACGTATGAAGCATCAAGACGTTCTGGCAAGTTAAAGTCCAGCTGCAATGTGCCGCATTGCCACGTACGGCCAATCGCATCGCGAATTTGATAATCAATTTTAGGACCATAAAACGCCCCTTCGCCTGGGTCTTCACGAAACTCAAGGCCTGTTTTTACAAGCGCCTTACGCAGGCCTTCCTCCGCCTTATCCCAGAGCGCATCGTCGCCTACGCGCGTTTCCGGGCGCAAAGACAGGGCAACAGCCACATCATCAAAGCCAAGATCACTATATACATTTTGAAGAAGCTCACAAAATGCAACGGCCTCGTCTGTGATTTGATCTTCGGTGCAGAAAATATGCGCATCATCCTGTGTGAATTGGCGAACGCGCATCAATCCATGCAGCGCACCGTGCGCTTCATTGCGATGACAGCAGCCAAATTCCGCCAAGCGAATCGGCAGATCGCGATAGCTCTTTATGCCCTGATTGAACACCTGAACATGCGCGGGACAGTTCATGGGCTTAAGGGCCATAAGCTTTTCAAATGCTTGATCGCTGACAACCGGCCCATCTTCATCTGTATTGGGAACCTCATCCGGGACAACGAACATATTTTCGCGGTATTTGCCCCAGTGGCCTGATTTTTCCCAAAGCTTGTTATCAATCAGTTGGGGGGTTTTAATTTCTTTGTATCCCGCGTCATTCAGGCGGCGGCGGATATAAGCCTCCATTTGATTATAAATTGTAAATCCCTTGGGATGCCAAAATACGGAGCCCTGTGCCTCTGGTTGGAAATGGAATAAATCCATCTCCGCCCCTAGTTTACGATGGTCGCGTTTTTCAGCCTCTTCGAGCTGGTGGAGATAGGCTTTAAGTTCGGCATCATTGCGCCAGGCCGTGCCGTAAATACGCGTAAGCATCGCTTTACTGGAATCCCCGCGCCAATAGGCGCCTGCGACTTTCAGTAGCTTAAACGCTGTGCCCACATGTTTTGTGGTTGGCATATGCGGCCCTCGACACAAATCCAGCCAACCAGCTTTTCCTTGGCCCTGGCGATAGATTTTAATCTCTTCGGTCTCTGGCAAGTCCTCAATCAGTTCGGCCTTGTAGTATTCGCCCTTATCCTTGAAATATGCGATGGCCTCATCACGGTCCCAGACTTCGCGCTTAAATTCATCGCCGCGCTCAACAATTTTGCGCATTTGTTTTTCAATCGCATCGAAATCTTCTGTCGAAAACGGTTCATTGCGCGCAAAATCATAGAAAAAGCCATTTTCAATGTTCGGGCCGATCGTAACCTGCGTTCCGGGGAATAACGTCTGCACAGCCTCGGCCAGAACATGCGCGCAATCATGACGTATAAGCTCCAAAGCCTCTTCGTCATCACGCTTGAGGAGTTCAAGAGAGGCATTCTCATTGATCAATAGCGATAAATCGCTTAACTCGCCATCAATGCGCGCGGCAATGACAGCCTTCGCCAGCCCGGGTGAGATGTCCTGAGCAACATCCATACCCGTCACGCCTGCATGATACTCGCGTACAGAACCATCGGGCAATGTGATCTTTATGTTCTTGTTTTTTGTGTCTAGATTTGTCATAGGCGCACACTTTAAACCAACAGCACGCCCAAGGAAAGCCAGATTTTTCACGGGCGTAAAGCCACAGAGTTCCACTGGTTATTTTTATGAAGTTGAGAATAGTAGAAAAACCTAATATGCTGTTATTGTTTGCTTTTTTCTGTCATTATGTTTATATCGACTCATAAAACTGGAGTAAGCTTATGAATGAAAAATACAATACAGTTATGCCGGAAACGGATGATTACACGATATGTATGCAAGTGGATAAGCCAATTTCCAAAGAGGGGTATAGAGACAATTTTATGCCCCGGCTCCGTGAGATGATGGATAAACATGGGGAACTGCGCATTCTCGTCTATTTCAAAAAATATGATGGCTGGGAAGAACAGGCCGCAGGTTTTGATATTGAAACAACTGTAAATTACGGCAAGTTTGTCAAAAAAATGGCGTTTGTAAATCCGCCTGAGAAAATGATATTCAACAATAAAATCCGCGAACCTCTTATCAGTGGAGAATTGGAATATTTCTCAGAAGAGGATCTGAAAAAGGCCATCAAATGGGTGAAAAGCTAAATCCAAGAACTTTATCGTTCCGAAAACGCCTGATCCAGGGTTTTAAAGAACGGCTTCAGAAGATATTGCATCACGGTTTTTTCACCCGTCAGAATATCTACGCTGGCGATCATGCCCGGTATAATTTCATAGGTCTCGCCGCCACGTTTTAGCTCAGTGTCAAATGTGCGCAGCTTCACCCTAAAGAAATCATTGCCCTCTTCATCCTCGACCGTATCTGCAGAAATATCCAGAACTTCGCCCTCTAGGCCTCCATAGATAGAGAAGTCATAAGCCGTGATTTTAATAATCGCCTTTTGTGTGGGATAAATGAATGCACGGTCTGAAGGGCGGATTTTTGCTTCAATGATCAACTGGTCATCCTTTGGTACGATCTTAATGATGTCCTCGCCCGCACGTACAACACCGCCAACAGTGTTGACTGTAATCTCCTGAACCGTCCCATTTACCGGAGATTTTAGCTCTGTACGTGTTTTCCGCTCAGTCAGCGCTGAGAGGCGTTCTTTGATTTCACGAAGCTCAACCTGTTTACCTGTGAGTTCCGTTTGTGAGTCAGCCCTGACGGTATCCTTCGTCTCCTCAATTCGTGCCTGAACTTCCTCAATTGCGGCTTTAACACGAGGAAGGCTTGACATGGCGGCATTGAGTTCAAGGCGCTCTTGTTTTATGCCACGATCAAGCTGAAGAAGCTCCATGCGCGGCGCTGAGCCGCGCTCGACAAGCGGTGCAATCAGGGCTTTTTCTTCTTCCTGAAGACGAATTACGGCGCGAATATCGGTAATTTTAGTTTCCAGCTCGTTAACTTCCTGCTTTCTCTGAGTCAGCTGTTGCTCAAGGATATTCAGCTGGCTTTTAACTTGTTGTCTGTTCGCGCGGAAAGCATTCAACTCCTCTGTTACGCTTTCTGGTGCACCGGCCTTCACCTCATCAGGAAAATCGAGTGTATCATGCCCTTCCGCTTCGGCTTGCAATCTCGATATAGAGGCTAAAAGCCCGAGATAACGTGCTTTATTTGCCCCTAAATCAGATGAAGCTTCGATGTCGCTTAAACGTACCAAAACTTCGCCGGCAGCAACCTCTTGACCTTCCTTCACGAGAAACTCTTCAACAATTCCTGATTCGAGGCTTTGCAAGGCCTGTACTTCGGAAGACGGAATAACCTTGCCCTGACCACGGGCGACTTCATCAAGATTTGCTAAATTCGCCCAAACAACAAAAATAATAAAAAAGGACGTTATCGTGATAAGCAGCAAATGCTTAGAAAGTGGTAACGAATTTTCATCCGTTTCAAATACAGTGGTCAAATGTGCCTGTGCCTTTTGCATCTGACCCTTGCTCCAATCCCCTTTTGGATTATTCCATTCTTGCTTGGTTTCCTGACGTTTGGCAATGGTCTCTTGCTTTTGCTGTATTTTTTGCGCGCGGGCTTTTTGCACGGCCATTTTTTTAGCATGTGCGCGTTTTTTTGCCTCTTCGCCTGCATCGGGGCTCATGTTTAGTGATTCATCATTTTCCGGGGTTTCTTCGCTCATATTTCCCCCTAAATATTTGTCTGTTCTGCGGCCGTGCCATACTGGCGGGCCTGTAGTTTACGGATGACCTCTTCTTTTGGACCGAAAGCAATCAGCTTTCCGCGATCCATCAAGATCAGCTTATCGACAAGACCCAACATTGATCCCTTGTGCGTAATTAGAATGGTCGTTTTGTTTTGCGTGATATGGCTCAGGCGTTTTTTCAGACGATTTTCAGAGGCCGGATCCATTGATGCGGTTGGTTCGTCCAAAATGAGAATAGGCGGATCGTACAATAATGCGCGTGCAATTGCGATAGATTGCCGTTGGCCCCCAGAGAGTGCTTCGCCGCGCTCGCCCACCTGTGTATCCAGACCAGCTGATGAATCGCGCAGGAATTCCATGACCCCGGCCAGTTCGGCAGCGCGAAGAACCGCACGATCAGGGGCCGTTTCATGCCCCATCGTAATGTTTTCACGAACAGACCCATAAAAAAGCTGCGGGCTTTGCTGAACCGCACCGATATTCCGGCGGAGATCACCAGGGTCAATTTGACGCACATCTGTCCCATCGATTTGCACCGACCCACTTTGTGGTTCGTACAAATTGAGCAGCAAGCGCTCTACCGTTGTCTTCCCCGAACCAACGGCGCCGATGACGCCAACACGCTCGCCCGGTTGAATGCGGAAATTCATTGTATTGAGGGCTGGAGCAGACTGACCGGGATAAGCGAATGTTACATCCCGGAATTCAACCAGCCCAATCATATGGGGCATGGTGATAAAATGTTTTCCCGCCGGGCGCTCAACGGGTCTTTGCATAAGTTCATTCAAGTGTTCCAGAGACTGCATCGATTGTGTTGCCCGTGTCATAAGGCCAGCAATCTGCGCCAGCGGCGCCATTGCACGGCCAGAAAGGATCACCGCGGCGATCATGCCCCCCATTGTTAGCCCGCCATCTGCAATTAGGTACACGCCAACAATAATAATCCACGCACTGACAAGT
>CAYGQP010000105.1:0-6456 GCA_964352115.1 uncultured Micavibrio sp.
CTCATTTCCGGAATGTATGTTTGAATCAGTGCTCATGTAAAATCTATTACAGGTCCTTAACCTAATGTTCAAAAATATCGACGCCGGGCCAGCCTGTGAGGTCCAGCTCTGCGCGAACAGGCAGAAAGTCAAAACACTTTTGCGCCAGATCCATGCGTCCTTCGCGTTTCAGGCGCTCATCAAATTGCTCTTTAAGCTGATGCAGATATAAAACATCGTTGGCGGCATAGCTCAGTTGATCGTCGGATAGATCGATCGCGCCCCAATCGGATGACTGCTGTTGCTTGTTCAGGTCAACGCCGAGCATCTCCTTGCAACACTCACGCAGACCATGCCTATCGGTATATGTACGCACCAATTTTGATGCCGTACGTGTGCAATAAATGGGGGTGCAATCAATGTCCAGATAAGCCTTAATAATGGCAATATCAAACCGTGCGAAGTGGAATATCTTTGTAACATCCTGATCACCCAGCAGTGCTTTCAGGTTCGGTGCGTCATAGGTTTCACGATCGAGCTGCACGATATGCGCATGGCCATCGCCGGAGGAGAGCTGCACGAGGCAAAGCGGGTCACGATGCGGAATGAGGCCCATTGTTTCGCTATCGACCGCAACGATATTGCCAAGATCAAGATCGTCCGGAATGTCATGTTTGTGTAATTTTACTGTCATCTGTCTTGCTTTTCCGTTTTCAAAAGCTGTTTATTGAACCGCTGTATTTATGGTGCCCAGGAAAGGACTTGAACCTTCACTCCCACAAGGGGAACGAGCACCTGAAGCTCGCGCGTCTACCAATTCCGCCACCTGGGCTTTCTAAAGAGCTAGTTATATACTGTCTTCGCCATAGAAGAAAAGGAATTTTCTTGTTTTTGTGTGGCCTGTGACACAGGATAAAATACGACATTAAGCGCTCAAGGATGCCCGCCCATGAAAATGTTGATTATTGATCATGATGATGTCGCCGCGCATTTAGTAAAGTCGAAGCTGGAGGCGCAGGGGCACGACGTTGTGATTGAGCCGGATAAGAATGCGGCGGTTGACGCCCTGAGCAATGAAAACTATGACGTCGTGTTTATTGATCCATCGCCCATGAACAGCGTAAAGCCGCTTGTATTGAACATACGGCGTTCGGTCACGCATTACCCCTATGTCATGTTATTAAGTCCCGATTCTGATGGACAATCAGCCATGGATGAGGGGGTAAATGACGTCATATCAAAACCTCTGGACCTGTCACTGCTTGAGGAAAAAATATCAAACGCCTCTCGGCTAACGACCCTGATAAGCCGCCTGTCCGATACGGCAGAGGACTTTCCCAGCGCTGGCGGTGTTATTGCCAAATCCGCGTTCAATCAGCTGTTTCTATCGGCGATGGACCGGGCTGACCGATATGGGGAGCAAAGCTATGTATTGTTTATAACCATGAACAATTATCACGAGGTCAACAGCGTTTCTGATGCGGAAATGGCCTCGGCGCGTCTTTCCCAAGGATTGGTTT
Source organism: uncultured Micavibrio sp. (assembly GCA_964352115.1). Lineage (GTDB taxonomy): Bacteria > Pseudomonadota > Alphaproteobacteria > Micavibrionales > Micavibrionaceae > CAYGQP01. The sequence goes on from CAYGQP010000105.1 coordinate 1,500, forward strand.
TGTTGCGCAGACAAAGCGATATTATCGGTCAAACAGCCAAGAACGAATTCGCGCTTCTGCTGCAGCGCCCAAGCTATGATCAGGAGCCCTTTGAGGCCACAAACCGTTTCGCCGAAGCGTTATCACAAAATGACTCTATAGTTGGTGAGGTTAACATGAAGGCAAAGATGGACCTGGCTTTAATGGAATTGCCATCGGGCAAAATTCTTGTGCAGCACAACTTTTGATTATGCATTATGTCGTGTAATAAATTATGCAATAAACAAAACTTCTTAAATCTGTAGTCTTGTTTTGCCCAACATAACCTCGTATTCTTAAGTGTCAGAGCTCTCTGATTCGCCTGTTTTCAAATCTGGTTTTTTGCCATGTTTTCAAAATTTATATCCTTAAGCAGCGCTTATGCGCTCTTATGTTTGGTCTTTTTTTCATTGACCATGAACTTTGTGCTGGCCGACACATCAACAGGTTCTGATCTCGTTAAACAGCAAAACACCGATCCGGTTTTTACAAGTGCTGAGGAAATATTTATTCGCCAGGAAAGCTATATTAATGATGCTGGCGACCCGGAAAGCGCGCCTATTGAGCTGCTTGAGATCCCTAGCCAGAATCAGGAAAATCAAGCCATTGACCCCCACGAAGGGGCTCTCGAACAGACCATGCCGGTCCTAAATGTAAATGCAGAGCAGCCTTCTACGCTGGATGCACCGGCTGTTATTTCATCGCTGCCCTATGCGCCCCCTGATTATGTTCTGGATACCGGTGATAAATTGCGTTTAGTCGTTTTTGGCGAGGCTGAGCTTACAAACACCTATGAAATTGGCCCTGCCGGGACGATATCGGTGCCTTTGATTGGCGATATCCATGTGCAGGGCTTAACAGCAGAGCAAGTCTCCTCAGCCATTTCTGAAAAACTGGCCGATGGATATTTGGTGGACCCAAGTGTTTCTGTCGAAATCACAGACCTCAGACCGTTTTTTATCCTCGGCGAAGTGAGAACGCCCGGCAGTTATACCTATATTCCTGAGATGAGCGTATTGAAAGCCGTCGCCGTTGCTGGCGGATTTACCTATCGCGCCAATCAAAAGAAAGTCGATGTTGTGCGTAAAGCGGACGGAGGCAAAGAGAAGAAATTACAGGTGCCTGTCGATGTAAAGGTCAAGCCTGGCGATATTATATTTATAAAAGAACGATTTTTTTAAAACCACATTTTTTGAGACATGCGAAGCGAAGATCATAACTTAGATAACCAAGGTTTATCCTCATTTGAGGATGCGGTTGATATTGATGTCCGCGATCTGTTTTTGATGCTCTGGCGCCGGCGTCTGGTTATTCTGGGCATTATTTTAATCGGCATTTCGATGACGGCCATCGTTCTGAATTACGTTGCCCCTCAATATACTGGGCGTACGCTAGTTCTCGTCGAAACAAACGCAGGGGATGGCTATCCGCCAGAATTGAAGGCCCTGTTTGGTAATATTAAGCTCGATACGTCCGTCGTGCTTAGTGAAATTGAGGTTTTAAGATCGCGAACCATGGGGCGCTTGATTGCTGAGCGTCTCAATCTTGTGGCCGATCCGGAATTCAATCCGCGGCTTAGAAGTTCTTTGAATTTACCTTTTGAATTTGCCCAGCCCAATGACGAAGAATCTCTAAAAGCCCAGCAGGAGATGATTCAGGCCTATGAACAAAAGCTCAAAGATGTTCCACCTGAAGTATACGACCGTGAAATTGCATGGGCCGTGACCAAATTTTTGGATCGCCTGAGTGTACGGAGCCTGCCCGGATCTTTTGTTATTCAGATTGAATTTACATCAGAAAGCGCTGAAAAGGCGGCCTTGATAGCCAATACAGTGGCGGATGTTTATATCGAACAACGTTTGGAAAACAAATTCCGCGCGACGAAAAAACTGACCGACTGGCTGGACAAGAAGCTGGCTGATTTGAAAAAGCAAGTTGAGTCCTCCGAAAGCGCGATTTTGGACTTTAAGGCTAAAAATGACATTCTCGAGGGCGTTCGCACGCTCGCCTCGGCAGAGCAGGTGTCCAATTTAAATGCAAAACTTGTCGATGCAAAAGCAGATAAGGCCGAAGCAGAAGCGCGCTTGAAGCTGATTAAGGAGGCGCAAAACGATCCTGAAAAGCTTGAAACAACGCCCGAAGTACTTGGGTCCCAGTTAATCAGAAGTCTGAAAGTTCAGGAAAGCCAGCTTCAGGGGCGCTTATCGGAGCTGTCTTCAAGATACGGGCCAAAGCACCCTGTTATGCAAGAGATTAAAGATGAGCTTCAGGATACACGCCAGAATATTGACCGCGAGATGATCAATATTGCCAAAAGTGTTGAGAATGAAATGCGCTATGCGGAGGCCCGCATAAATGTATTGCAAGAAGGGCTTACGCAGGCATCTGGCGAACGCCTGGATGATAGTGAAGCGGTGATTAAGCTCAATCGTCTTGAACGCGAAGCCGCATCTACACAATTGATTTTTGATACCTTCATGGAATCTTATCGTCGCTCCGATAAACGCGAAGAGCTGCAAGAAGCTCAAGCCAAGATAATTTCATACGCGATCGTGCCTAATAGGCCCTCTTATCCGAACAAGCCTTTGTTCTTAGCACTAAGCGCAGCGATTTCTCTATTCCTCGGTTTGGCGATTGCGATCCTGCTTGAAAAAATGGACAACACCTACCGCAGCGCAAATCAGCTTGAGAGAAGCTTAGGCTTTCCCTGTTATGCGCTTATTCCCTACGTGCACAAACTGGGCATTGTCGAAACGGCAAATTATGTGTTGAAAAAACCATCGTCGACCGTGGCGGAATCCGTTCGTACTTTGCGCACTGTTTTGAATTTGCGTCCGCATGTATCCGGCGAGAAGCCAAAGGTTGTGACGATTACATCATCCTTCCCGGGCGAGGGTAAATCGACCCTTTCCGTATGGATGGGAAGAACAGCCGCAAAGTCAGGTGAGAAAGTGATCGTCATTGATTGTGACTTGCGCCGTCCGAATATTCACCGCTCGGTTGGCAAGAAAAATGATGCAACACTGGTTGAATATCTGACGGGCCAAAGTGAACTTGATGATGTGATCAAACGCGATGATGCGTCCGGTGTGCACATGATTTATGGGCGCTCTGTGCCCAATAGCGCATTAGACCTTGTCAGCTCTACAAAAATGGCAAAATTGGTGCAATCCCTGAGGCAGGTCTACGATCTTGTTATCCTTGATAGCCCGGCCTGTCTCGCCGTCTCCGATGCGCGGGTCCTCGGTAAAATGTCTGATCAAACGCTCTATACGGTCTCATGGGATGATACACCGCGCGAAGTCGTGGCCAGCGGTGTGAAGCAATTCACCGATATGGAGTACAAATCACTGGCCTTTGTTTTATCAAATGTCGATGTGCGGCGTCACGTACGCTACGGTTATGGTGATACGGTATACTATTACGGCCGTTACAAAGAATATTACGCCAATTAGGGCGGTGCCACGGGGACGTTCAATGAAACCCTCTCCTTATCTATCATCCGGACAAACCATAATGTATCCGTTGTTCTTTTGGCTTGGGCAGGCCTTTGCCCTTGCCATTATCGGCTTGGGCTTGTTTTTGGTCTTTGTGCAAACACCTAAAATAAAGGCACAATATACCTGGAAGATCGCGCTGGCGCATTATGCGGAAGCACAAAAACTGGAGGAACCTCTGCGCCCCAGCTTTTATCGCAAGGCCCGTGATTTGGGGCTTCAGGCACTGGCCATGTGGCCATATGATGCGGATATATGGTTCGGCTATGCGAATTTAGATGCGAAAATGCATGGCTCCATGACGGATCAGGCAAACCAGGCCTTTGCGATCGCCGCAAAAATTCGCCCGGAGCTCGCGGATAAAATTCAGGCCCATCAACGCAAGCTTCAACTTTCGTTTGGTGAACAAGCACAAGGGGTGAGCCCATGACCGCTGTTCTCCATACGTTACTTATTGTCTTCACAATTTTTGTGTTTCAATTCATGCCTCAGGAAAACTACATATACGGCATTATATGCCTCTTATGGGGCTTCGTGTTTTGGCAGTTTTTATTGATTTTCAATTCACAGATACAGTTTTTATCAGATCCGCAGCGGCGATCCCTCCGCCGGTCTTTACCGATGACCTTGATGCGCCAAACGCACAAGAAGAACCAGTTCAAAAACAGTATGAAAGCCCTGCGTGTCTGGAATTACAGGTTGGTGGCCTGGGTGTTATCCGCGTTTTGTATCTTGCTCATGGCGTATTATAACTCCGCTAAAAATCAGGGCATAGCCGTGACAATGGCTGATTTGGATATGATCGGTAACTTCTTCAAACCCCTGCCCGACGAATACGCGCAGAAACTGAACACTACTGTCCCGGGTGATGTGATGTCCATTGCCATTTTAATCGTCATTGGCCTTGGGTTTTTCACCACCATTCTTCGCGTAAACCAGAATCGTCACGAAAAAACATTGTTCCAGTTTCTGGCGCTGGTGTTCACCATGCAGTGGGGATATTTTTTCATCGATTACTACGCCATGATGCGCGATGGTGTGGTTCTTATAAATCCCGGTCTCAGCGACTATTTCGTTCTCGCGCTCGGCCTGATTGCTATGATGGAGTTGTGCAAGGGCATCATGAGCAAAAAACCTCAAATCACGATGATCGCCTTTGGCGTCATCATCACACTCATGATGGCAGTGTTCTATATGCAGAATATTCATGATGAAAATTTTATCGGCCTGTATTTCACAGGCTGGATTTTAATGGGCATTCTCTGGGGCAAAAAACAAGGTCACACAGAAAGACGTCAGGTCATCCATCAAGTGTAGGAAAATATTCCTTGACTTGTTGTGTGTTTCTTTTATACTAAGATCCAACATCAGCCGAAATCTGTCTTGAATCCGCCGCGCAAAAACGGTTGCGGATTTTATGAAGTCATTAAAAACAGGAGAAA
>CAYGQP010000106.1:0-5173 GCA_964352115.1 uncultured Micavibrio sp.
GGCAAATATTCAAAAAAACCAAGAACTCCTGAGCGCTTCAATTAAAACAAAATCTGATCAACGTGAATGGAGCATGGTAAACCCAGCACTTGAAAATGGTATGTTTGGTGAACTCATCGGCCAGGGGGATTACGATCCATCTGTCTCTAAACGTATCGAAACCGGTTTAATAGCAATCGCCGCACACAAGGGCGAAGACATCGCACAGGCGCTTGCTTCTCAAACAAGGCCGGCCCCTCAGGAATTCAAGCTCGCAATGACCCAACAAGAATGGGCTGTACAAATCGGAGCCTTCAAAACACGCAGCAAAACGAGCAGCGTTCTTGAAAACACGCTTTCTGATCTTCCGGACCAGTACACACATGCTCAACCTACAATCGCACCGGTCAGCACACCCAATGGCATGATCTATCGCGCACGGCTCACGGGCCTCAGCGAAACGCAAGCCTTGGCAGCCTGTCAGCATTACCTCAAAGACTGCATCACAATCGCACCACGATAGACGCAAACATGCCGTCATATTCCAAAGCTAAAAAGAACCGAAATCTCAACAACGAGCGCGGGAATATTCTGTTTATTATTCTTCTTGCTATTGTTTTAATCGGCCTGCTCAGCGCGGTGATCACCAATTCATCCAACACAGAAAGCGCGAACATTGATAAGGAGCGCATGGCAATCTTAATCGCGCAGGTTCAAAGACAAGCCTCAGAATTTGAGCGCGGCGTTCAATATATTTTGCAAAACGGATACCGCGAAAGCCAAATTCGGTTTGCACACCCTCAGGCACATAGCGATTACGGAGATTTATCCGCCGACACTGATCGGGGCGATCAGCTTTTCGCATCAGAGGGCGGCGCCGTTACGTATCGCAATGGGCCGGAACTCATAACATCCAGCCAATGGGAATTTTACGGCAACAGCATCATTCCCTCTGTCGGAAGTGATTTGCCGGATCTTATTGCTGTGCTGCCGGACGTGACACAGCAATTTTGCGAAGAAATAAACACCATCAACGGGCAGGTACAGCCCACCGATACGGCAACATGCATTGATTCAGGCGCAACAATGAGATTTAGGGATGCTGTCCAGTTTGACGGCGCTACAAATGCCATTCCTGCAACTGATTTCACCCTGAACCCGCAAACTTCACAACCAGTTCCAGCGCTTCAGGCCTGTGTGCAATGTGGCTCTGATTATCATTTTTATCATGTTTTGATTGCCCGATAAGGCGCACAGGATCTGGTTTATTTTTCCATCCTGATAATGCGGGCTTCCGGCGTGGCGTCTTTTCTTACGGCCGTACTGAACGGCAGAACATAGCCATAACTGGATATAACTCTCCCGGTATCTGCCTCAACAACGCGAAGACGAATTTCAACTTCTTTTGTCAATCGGCGCAAATTTCCTGCAATCAGAAAATCGGGCTGTGTATTTTGATAAGCTGGCGCATTTTTCAAAAACTCCGCCTCTGCCCCATCAGCAACATCGGAAAGGTCAACAGCATAACCCAATTGTGAAAACCGTGACCCGATTTGCATAGGTACGGATTTTCCAACCGCCGAATGAAGAGCCGGCTCATCAACATCAACCAGCTCCGTCACCTTAATGAAATCATTGCGTTTGGATATAAAGGTTTGTACCTGTCCAACCAAATAATCCGCGGCCGCATAGTTTTGTTCGGTCACATTAACCTTTGGGCCAACAAATAAATCAGAAATCGGCGTATCTTCAAATTCTTCAATCATTTGCATGACGCAGCCGGACAAGACCCCGCAAACTGCAATAAACCCCAACGCCCTGAAAAGCACTATGGATTTGTGTTTTATTATGCTTCCCACGCTAACTAGCATCTAGAGACGCAACCGTTCTTCAGGAACTCTTTGTCCCTCATCAACTTCATAGCCAAAAGCCGGAAATGTATTCTCCTGGCGTATCTGCCCTAAAACAGTGCCGTTTTTTTGTGCCGTCAGAACAAACATAAATCTGGAAGGCTCCTCCGGGTAAAATTCGCGCTTAATCGGTGGCCCGGCATCATCTGTGTTCAAATTAGCCTCATGGGGATATGGATGCCTCAAGGCGCTGTCCTTGGGACGAAATGCTTCATAGCGAATGTGCAACGGGGCATTTCCATCCACCAAACTATAGCCTCTGGAGGCAAAGGTCTCGCGCACAATGTGATCATAACTGGCGTTAAACGCATTCATGTAAGGGAGTGGCTCAATATGAACGCGCTGTGCAGATAAATTCGTTTCCGCCTCCAGCTGATCAACCATATTCACAACCTGCCCGCGCCATAGATTCAAAACATCCTCATTCAGCTCTGCTGAATAGTCATAGCCAATTGAGGGGGCGTCCGGACCCGGGGGAGAATTATAAGCTTCATGATGATAGGTATATCCTGCGGGTATAAAGCTCGGCTCCAAACCATCGCGACAAGCGGACAGAGCCAGAATGCAACAAAAAAGACCAAAAAATCGAGAGGTATGAGATATAAACATGATGAAACCTGCAGGGAGATGAAGAAGGAAGGACTTTATTTCTATAAAGATCTTAACAATTTTCGAAACAAAAATACAGGTTTTTGATCGCCGTAAGCTATACGAGCAAAAAATAGAGCCCTAAACGAGGGCTTTTTGCCGTCCCTGCGGACTAAGCCAGACTAAAAAGCGGCCAGCCTCCCTGCCACAAAACACACGCCTCACCTGTATGTCCCCTGCTTTCATCGCGTTTTGCAAACTCTTTGGATCATATTCCTTTATTAAATCTTCAAAAAACGCCGCGCAGGATAAATGTCCATAAAACTCTTCTAACTGTAATAAATCTGACAACATGGAAACCTCCATCACGATATATGATTAACTTAAAGTGATACTGATAATCATTCTCAATTAGAAATCTTAATCTGTCAAGGTTTGCTATGCAATATTCATTTTTCCTGAGTATAAAAATAACAAAAAAAGAAAATTCAGCGCTTGAGTGTTGGTGGTTCTAGGCCGCGTCTTGTTTGATTTTATCAATCGACTTTGTCGTGCTCTGCCCATGCAACTCTGACATAACTTTGACTTCTCCACCATATGCTTGAACAGATGGGGCCTCTGGAATATCATTGATGCCGTAATCCCCGCCCTTGAAATACACATCAGGCTTCAAGCTTTCAATAAGAGCAATAGCTGTATTATCATCACCACTCTGCTCAGCACCAAACAAGACAACGCCATCAACACACGCCAGCGCACGAAGAACAGCCGCGCGGGAGAGCTCATCATGAACAGGACGATCTTCCCCCTTAAGAATGCGCACCGATGAATCTCTGTTCAGACCAACAACCAGACGATCACAATATTTACGGGACTCCTGAAGGTATTGCACATGCCCCGCGTGTAAAATATCGAAACAACCATTCGTAAATCCGACCCGCAAGCCTCTGGCACGCCAGCGCTGAACACATTCCTTGGCTTCATCCGCATCAAGAAAATCTGAATTGACTCCGGGTTTTATAACGTTTGAATCCTGCGCTGCCTTAAACAACTCATCATAACGGATGGGGGCGGTACCGACCTTTGTCACAACAATATGACCCGCCATATTGGCCAGTGACGTTGCATCAACCAATGTTCCTCCTGCGGCCATGTATGCTGCTATTGTCGCAATAACCGTATCACCCGCACCGGACACATCGAACACCTCGATATGCCCTGCAGAGTCGATATGAATAGGTGGCTTATCGCGCTCAATAACGCTAATCCCTTGCTTTGAGCGCGTCGCAATAACCACATGAATGTCACAGGCCTCTATGAGCTTCTGCGCAGCGTTTTCGATATCCTCGTTTGTCTCAACCGGCATGCCCCCTGTGGCTTCGGACAGCTCCTTTTTATTTGGTGTTATGGCTGTCGCGCCAGAATAAATAGAAAAATCCTGCCCCTTGGGATCAATCAGCACCGGTAAATCACGTTTCTGAGCAGCGCCTATAAGCACCCTGATCAAGGCCTTTGTCAAAAGACCCTTACCGTAATCAGAAATCAACACAACGTCCGTTTTGGCCATCGCCGCCTCTGCATGTTCAAGAAATTCGGCTTGTGTTTTTTCTGACATCGCCTGGCATTGCTCGTAATCCGTACGCAGCAATTGTTGATGCCCCGCAAGGAAGCGTGTTTTTTCTGTTGTGGAACGTCCCTCTTCTTCAATCAAACCAGAAGCATCATATTTCATGTCCTGAATAAGAGATTTCAGTGTTCCCCCAGCCTCGTCTGGTCCAATCACACTCAATAAATGCCCTTGCGCACCAAGACCCGCAAGGTTCGCCAGCGCATTTCCCGCACCACCGCACATAAGCTCCTCTCGTCCTATATTCAGCACAGGAACAGGACTTTCAGGCGATATTCGCTCCACATGACCATAAACAAAGCGATCCAGCATACAATCACCAATCACCAAAACGCGGGCTTTTTGCATGGTTTGCAAAACTTCTATGTAATTGTTATTGCTCAAAATTTTTACGCTCTTACGGGTGAAAATCTCTGTTTTTTTTAAAAAACATAATATTTTTCTGCATTTATGCATTTTGTTAGGAATTCGTCAATCTTTTGCCTGTTTAATGGGGGGAAGAAAAAGAAGAATATGGCAAAAATATAAGAGCAGCCTGTGAGGATTGAATAATATGAAGCCTTCGACGGAGAATAAAAATCAAGAAGAGACAGCGAGCGCCTGCGGCAAAGGCGGGTTTCTTACATCATTAAAGTGTATGATTGATCGCCGTCGCCTTGGCGAGCTTATGGTTGTAAATGGCATTGTCACGCCGCACCAATTGAAATTAGCACTCGAAGCCCAAAAGAATTCTAAACTGCCACTCGGCCAAATCTTCATCAAAAAGAACTTCATTAAACGTCATCATCTGGCTTACATCCTGACCAAGCAGCACATGCTGCGCTATGTTGCAACATTGCTTTTTGTTTTTTGTACCATCAATGGCGGCATGACCAAAAAGGCACGGGCCAATATGATCAAGGACGTTCCTGCGAAAATTGCGCTGACAGACGTCTTTAACTATGGCGCGATGAGCAGCTATCCTGCATTGTTTGAAACCGAGGAAAAGCGCTCAGAAAATCTCAAAGCCTTCACAAAATGGACAACCATGTTCGACCGCTTTGATTCAGAGCTCAAAAATGCCAGCAAC
>CAYGQP010000106.1:5183-6450 GCA_964352115.1 uncultured Micavibrio sp.
GCCAAAGGCATCAATGAGCTTGTAAACAAGCAAAAATACATCCTGGACTCCAATAACTGGGGCAAAAGCGATTACTGGGCCACGCCAATCGAATTCATGAAGCGTGGCGGTGATTGTGAAGACTTCGCGATCGCTAAATACACTGCGCTCCGCGCTTTGGGGGTTCCCGAAGAACGTCTGCGCGTTGCAATCGTTCATGACAACGAAAAGGGCATCCCACACGCTGTTCTTGTTGTTTACACAGATCAGGGCAGCTATGTACTGGACAATCAGATCAAAACGCTCGTGAATGCTGAACAACAAGGGCGCTATCGCCCCATCTTCTCAATTAATCGTCAGGCCTGGTGGCTGCATACGTCACCCTCTACGATCGTGGCCTCCGCCGATCAATCTGTTCAGTAGATTACTCTACCCATGAAATTCTCAAAAGATTTGTAGATCCTGGTGTACCAAAAGGCACGCCAGCGGTCATAATGAATTTTTGGCCTTTATCAGCCAGCCCCATTTGCTGCAGCATTTTTGATGCGTGAATGGCCGGACCTGAAAAGTCACCCTCCAGCTCCGGCGCAAACACGGGCTGCACACCATAGGATAGCGTCAACCTGCGCGTTACATCTTTCTCTGGAGTCATGCATAGAATCGGAACATTTGGACGCTGCCGCGCCATCCGCAACGCGGTTGAACCCGATGTTGTATAGGTCACAATTGCTGCGGCCTCAACATCCTGCGCTACATAATAGGCCGCCGTCGTAATCGCATCTGACGGGTCCGTCACCTCATCAGGATGTACCATATCCATTATTTGCTCGTATGTATCATCGGCCTCGGTCGCACGGCAGATTTTATCCATCATCTCCACGGCCTTCACCGGATAATCCCCTGCCGCTGTCTCCGCGGACAACATCACCGCATCAGCCCCATCATAAACGGCCGTCGCCACATCTGAGGCTTCCGCGCGTGTAGGCCGGGCATTTTTAATCATAGATTCCAGCATCTGCGTCGCAACAACAACAGGTTTCCCTGCCTCGCGCACTTGGCGCACTATCCTCTTTTGGGCGGCCGGCACATCTTGTGGGGGAATTTCAACACCAAGATCACCACGCGCAATCATCACGCCATCAGCCAATGCTAAAATATCGTCAAACTGCATTAACGCCGATGGTTTTTCCAGCTTCACCATAAGCGCTGCCCGGCCAGCAATCAGCGTCTTCGCCTCTGCTACGTCCTCCGGCGTTTGCACAAAGCTCTGCGCCACCCAGTCCACGCC
>CAYGQP010000107.1:0-3792 GCA_964352115.1 uncultured Micavibrio sp.
CAATCGTGCCAATGTTACAATGCGGCTTATTTCTCTCAAACTTCTCTTTTGACATTTTTATGTCTCCTTCTTTTCTAAAACTTTAAATGTTATGCGCCGAGGCTCTCTTTAACTTCTTGAGCCACAGCGGCAGGAACGGGTTCATAGTGATCAAACTGCATCGTGTATTGCGCACGGCCCTGGGACATTGAGCGCAAATTATTGATGTAGCCAAACATGTTCGCCAATGGAACGCTTGCTGTAATCACTTTTGCATTACCACGATCGCTCATATCTTGAACTTGACCACGACGTGAATTCAGATCACCAATGATGTCGCCCATGTAATCTTCTGGTGTTACAACTTCAACCTTCATCATCGGCTCAAGCAACTGAGGCTTCGCCTTCTGCATTGCTTCTTTAAAGGCTGCCTTCGCAGCGATCTCAAAAGCCATAACAGAGGAGTCAACGTCGTGATATGCACCATCAATCAGCTCAACACGGAAATCAACGACCGGGAAGCCGGCGATAATTCCAGATTGCATAGCTTGCTCGATCCCTTTTTCAACACCAGGAATGTATTCCTTAGGGATATTTCCGCCCGTGATTTTGCTTTCGAAACCATAGCCTTCACCCGGCTCTTGAGGAATGAAATTGGCAATGAGCTTAGCGAACTGACCAGAACCACCAGTTTGCTTCTTGTGTGTGTAATCAACCGTCGTTTCCTGAGTAATTGTTTCGCGGTAAGCAACCTGAGGCGCACCAATATTGGCTTCAACCTTAAATTCGCGCTTCATACGATCAACAAGAATATCGAGGTGAAGTTCACCCATACCAGCAATAATGGTCTGACCTGATTCATGATCAACCTTCACGCGGAATGATGGGTCTTCAGCCGCCAAACGCTGTAGCGCCTGAGACATTTTCTCTTGGTCAGCCTTTGTTTTTGGCTCAACAGCAATCTCGATAACAGGATCAGGGAATTCCATACGCTCAAGAACGATTGGCTTTTGCTGATCACATAGTGTGTCCCCTGTTGTTGTATCTTTCATACCGACAAACGCCACAATATCTCCAGCATGAGCAGATTGAATTTCTTCGCGGTTATTGGAATGCATCAACAACATACGGCCAACGCGCTCGCGCTTGTCCTTAACGGTGTTATGCACATAGGAACCAGATTCAATCGTACCGGAATAGATACGCGCAAATGTTAATGAGCCAACAAATGGGTCATTCATGATCTTAAATGCGAGCGCAGAAAACGGAGCATCATCAGCCGGTGCGCGGCTGTCTTCCTCATCAGAATCAACCTTCAATCCCTTAACCGCGCCAATGTCCAATGGACCGGGCAAGTAATCAACAACCGCATCCAGCATGGGCTGAACACCCTTGTTTTTAAACGCCGAGCCACAAAGCACAGGAACAAAAGCACCCTTGATCGTACCCTTACGGATACAGGCTTTCAGTGTTGCCTCATCCGGCTCATTGCCTTCAAGATAGGCTTCCATCGCTGTATCGTCCTGCTCAACAGCAAGCTCAACCAGCTTCTCACGGTACTCTGCCGCTTTATCAGCAAGATCGGCCGGAATGTCCTGATATTCAAACTTCGCCCCGAGCTCTTCACCACTCCAGTCAACAGCCTTCATTTTAACAAGGTCGATGTTACCGGCAAAGTTGTTCTCTGCACCAATAGGCAACTGGATCACACACGGCACTGCGCCCAAACGACCTACAATCATATCAACAGTGTTGTAGAAATCTGCGCCGATCTTGTCCATTTTATTCACGAAACACATGCGCGGCACACGGTATTTGTCAGCCTGACGCCATACAGTCTCCGTCTGTGGCTCAACGCCAGCATTGGCATCAAACACGGCAATCGCACCGTCAAGCACACGCAAGGAACGCTCAACTTCAATCGTGAAGTCCACGTGACCGGGGGTGTCGATAATGTTCAAACGGAATGTCTCACCCGGCGCCATTGAGTTCTCTGGACCCTTCCAGAACGTCGTAGTGGCAGCAGACGTGATCGTAATTCCACGCTCCTGCTCTTGCTCCATCCAGTCCATTGTCGCCGCACCGTCATGCACCTCACCAATTTTGTGAGACTTACCGGAATAGAACAAGATGCGCTCTGTCGTCGTGGTTTTACCCGCGTCAATATGCGCCATAATGCCGAAGTTACGGTAATGTTCAATAGGATGTTCTCTAGTAGCCATGTCTTATAATCTCTTTCTGTATTTTATCCGTTCGTATTTCGATCAATTACCATCTGAAGTGGGCGAAGGCTTTGTTGGCTTCGGCCATCTTGTGCGTGTCATCGCGCTTTTTAACAGCGTTACCGCGCTCCTGCGCTGCATCCAGTAGCTCATTCGCCAGACGATCAACCATTGTGTTCTCGCTGCGTGAGCGTGATGCATTAATCAACCAACGCATGGCCAGGGCCACAGCGCGCTCATTACGAACTTCCATAGGAACCTGATATGTCGCACCGCCAACACGGCGTGAACGAACCTCTAGCTTTGGCTTAACGTTCTTAAGAGCCTTGTGAAATATACCAAGGCCCTTGCTCTTTGCGCCACCTGCTGACCCGGCACCCTCGCCGTCTGTCGTTTCCTCACCTTCAACGTTCTCATTCGCTGCTTTTTTCTCAAGAATATCCAAAGCGTTATATACGATAGCCTCGGCTGTAGATTTCTTACCATCCATCATCACATTATTGATGAATTTGGATAGAACCATATCACCAAACTTAGGATCAGGGAGAATTTCGCGTTTTTCTGCTCTATGACGACGTGACATATATAATACCTCTTATTACTTAGGACGTTTGGCGCCGTAGCGTGAACGTGATTGTTTACGATCAGAAACACCCTGAGTATCAAGTGTTCCGCGAATAATGGTGTAACGCACACCAGGCAAATCTTTAACACGACCACCACGCACCAGAACAACAGAGTGCTCCTGCAGGTTGTGACCCTCACCAGGAATGTAGCAGATCACTTCAATCCCAGTGGTCAAACGAACCTTTGCGACCTTACGCAAAGCAGAGTTTGGCTTCTTTGGTGTCGTTGTATACACACGCGTACAAACGCCACGGCGTTGCGGGTTGCTTTTCAGCGCCCGGTTTTTCTTTGGCTTTACCACTTTTTTCCGTGGATTACGGATCAATTGGTTAATGGTTGGCATCTATTCAAACCTTTTTTCAATATTCAAATTTTAGGATGATCGCATTTAGCGTGGATCAGAGACTGGTGTCAACCAAAATCCACAAATAAGAAATGCAGAGCATCCGTTTGCTTAACTTTGCTTTCGGATGATGCGCGCCTGTGATTTCAAATTTAATCCACAGCGCCCAAACATCATGTGCGCGCGGACTATAACTGCCCATTTTCACTTCGTCAAGAAAAAAGGAGCAAGAAAATTTCCCGCTCCTTTTTTAAACTTTATCAGTGCCTTAAATTACGCCGCAGCCTCTTCGGCATTACCGTCTTCGCTGCTTTCTGCAACGGCGGCGGCTTCTGCGGCTTCTTCGAGAGCCTTTTGCTCAGCTTGTTGCGCTTCAAGAACCACACGATCACGATCTGCAGCAACACGCTTAAGATCATTCACATAGGAACCCGTCCCGGCAGGAATGAGACGACCAACGATGACGTTCTCTTTCAAGCCATGCAACCTATCGACCTTACCTTGAACAGCAGCTTCGGTCAGGACACGCGTTGTCTCCTGGAAGGATGCCGCAGAGATAAAGCTACGTGTCTGAAGCGATGCTTTTGTGATCCCTTGCAAAACAGGGCGTCCTTCTGGCGG
>CAYGQP010000107.1:3802-6426 GCA_964352115.1 uncultured Micavibrio sp.
CGGGCGCTTACCATCAGCAAGATACTTGGCGCGCACCTCATCATATTCCTCAAGGTCAACATGTTCCTCTCTAAGATATGTTGAGTCACCCACTTCCTGGATCTCGATTTTCTGCATCATCTGACGCACGATCACCTCGATGTGCTTGTCATTGATCTTCACCCCTTGCAGACGGTAAACCTCCTGCACTTCATTGGTGAGGTAATCAGACAAGGCCTCAACACCCATAACATCCAAAATATCATGTGGCACCAAAGCACCATCCAAAATCGGGTCACCTTTCCGCACAAAGTCACCTTCATGAACGGCCAGATGACGGCCTTTTGGCACAAGATATTCTGCGGCTTCTTGGTCGGCATCTGCTGGCTTAACATGGATGCGGCGCTTGGTTTTATAATCTTTACCAAACTCTACATAACCATCGATCTCTGAAATCACCGCAAAGTCCTTTGGACGACGCGCTTCAAACAGCTCAGCCACACGTGGCAAACCACCAGTAATATCCCGAGTTTTGGATGTTTCGCGTGGAATACGTGCAATCACGTCACCAGCCTTAACTTCCTGCTCGTTGCCGATAGAAAGAACCGTGTCCACAGACAAATAGTAATTGGCCGGCAACCCGTTAGGCAGATTAATGACCTTGCCCTTCTTATCGAGCAAAGAAATGCGAGGCTTCAAATCACCGCCCTTAGGCTGTGAACGCCAGTCAATAATCTTTTTCGATGCGATACCTGTTGCTTCATCAACTTCATCGACAACAGAAATACCCTCGACCAAATCAAAATAATGCGCAACACCGTCTTTTTCAGTGATCACAGGCAATGTGTATGGGTCCCACTCGGCCATCTTATCACCGGCTTTCACCTTACCACCTTCTTCGACCATCAAACGTGCACCATAAGGAATACGGTGAGAGGCTTTTTCTACGCCTTTCTTATCCTTAAGGATCACTTCCGTGTTACGACCCATGACAATGGATACGCCGCTGGAGTTCTTAACGATATTCTCGTTCTTGATCTCAATAACAGCATCCAGATTGGCCTCAACATGAGAGCGCTCAGCACCCTTCTGCGCCGCGCCACCAATGTGGAAGGTACGCATGGTTAGCTGTGTGCCCGGCTCGCCGATAGATTGCGCGGCCATAACACCGATCGCTTCACCAATATTCACCGGTGTACCACGTGCTAAATCACGGCCATAACATGCGCCGCAAATACCATTATTTTCAGCAACACAAGTTAGAACCGAACGCGCCTGAATTTCATCAATACCTGCGGTTTCGATTTGCTCCGATGTGACCTCATCAATAATCTGACCAGCAGGAACGATAACCTTGCCATCCAACGGGTTCACAATATCAACTGCTGCACTTCGGCCAAGAATACGCTCAGCCAGCGACACAACAACATCTGCGCCGTTCATAACCGCACGAACGCTCACGCCATCCTGTGTTCCACAATCGTATTCCGTGATGATCGCGTCTTGCGCAACATCAACCAAACGACGTGTCAGATAACCAGAGTTTGCAGTCTTCAAGGCTGTATCAGCCAGACCCTTACGAGCACCGTGTGTCGAGTTAAAGTATTCGAGCACCGACAAACCTTCTTTGAAGTTTGAAATAATCGGCGTTTCAATAATCTCCCCAGACGGTTTGGCCATCAAACCACGCATACCGGCAAGCTGACGGATCTGTGCTGGTGAACCACGGGCACCAGAATGCGCCATCATGTATACCGCATTCAGATTATCTGATGTCAGTGTATTGATTTTGCTCATCATCGCATCAGCAACATCATCCGTACACTTCGACCAAATATCGACGACCTTATTGTACTTCTCGCCTTTTGTGATCAAACCGTCTTGATACTGCTGCTCAAACTCGGCAACTTTTTCATTGGCATCTCCGACAAGCTTTATCTTTTCTTCTGGGATGATCAGATCATCCTTACCGAAGGAAATACCGGCAAGCGCAGCATATTTAAAGCCAAGCTTCATCATGCGGTCACAGAAAATAACAGTCTTCTTCTGACCACAGTGACGATAAACGATATCAATCACATTCGTGATTTCCTTTTTCGTCAAAACAGTATTCAGCAGGTCAAACGGTACTTCAATGTGGCGTGGCAACAATTCGGACAGCAACATACGGCCCGGTGTTGATTCTACGATTTGATTAACCGGATTGCCTTCTTCGTCTATGGTTCTGTAACGACATTTGATTTTCGCATGCAGACTTACTGCACCGCTTTCCAGCGCGTGCATAATTTCACCTGTACCGCGGAAGATCATGCCTTCGCCCGGCTGATCATTCAACTGAAGCGACATGTAATACAGACCAAGAATAATATCCTGAGACGGCACAATGATCGGCTTCCCGTTTGCAGGGGACAGAATATTATTCGTTGCCATCATCAAAACGCGAGCTTCAAGCTGTGCTTCAATCGACAATGGAACGTGAACGGCCATCTGGTCACCATCAAAGTCAGCATTAAAGGCTGTACAAACGAGCGGGTGAAGCTGGATCGCTTTTCCTTCGATCAACACAGGCTCAAACGCCTGAATACCAAGACGGTGAAGCGTCGGCGCGCGGTTCAACATTACCGGGTGCTCGCGGATAACCTCTT
>CAYGQP010000108.1:0-6392 GCA_964352115.1 uncultured Micavibrio sp.
GATTATAGGTTTCAGCACGATCATAAACACGGAAGAAGGCTTCTTGCACGATATCGTAGGACGTGTCTTCGTCGCGGGTGTAGCGGGTTACAAAATAGAAAAGCGGTTGTTTGTGGCGTTTCATCAACTCATCAAGAGCCGCATCCCGGCCGTTTTGCAAGGCCAGCATCAGCTCCCCGTCGGGAAGCACGGGGATCGGTTTATTGTCCGGCGTTCCGGTAGAGTTGCTCAACCACTTTCTCCTCAAGCTGCCTGTTTTGCTTTTCACTCAGAATGCCCTGCATATCGGCGAGATGTTGCAGCGTGAGTTTTTGCAGTTCGCCCATCGCCCCGTGGATTTTGTCCACGGCCTCCTGCACTTGAGGAGAATAATAACCGCTGCCTTTAATCGCTTCGGCAAGCTCCATATTAGCAAGCTTCATCTGCTCTTCATACAACGCCCTTTGGCGGCGGAAGTCTTTTTCGATGACTGCCAGTTTTTTATCCTGCTGCGCATTCAAATTCAGATCGTGATGAAAAAGCGCGTGCATATCGCCCGCTGCATGATGGTGAACAGCGCTGCTTTTGCCTAAAAAGTTTTGACCAATCAATACGCCGCCGATGGCGGCACAGGCCACAATCATAGTGAAAAAAAGAATCTGCCAAAATTGTTTCATGAGGGTGCCGGATCCGGGTAAGAAATTGTTGAGGTTATCAGATAAGGCGCATTCGCTGAAAACACCTCAAGCCCCAGAGTATCAGATTGGGCCTTGACTGGCGATAGCTGCGAGACCATAACACCGGCCGCGAGTGCTAAAACCAGAGAGGCATAACGCAATTGTACACCTGCACCAAAAGCTGGCAAAGCCCAAATAGAGGCTTGCGGCGCAGTTTTGCTGTGCCGGATGCGTGCCCAGACATCGGATTCCAGCCGGTCAAGGCGGTGATAATCCGGCTCTTTTTGAAAGGATCTTTCTAGTAATTTATCTATAGCTTTCAATAACATGGCCTTTACTCCGCTCAATTATCTTACTCCTAATACGTAAGAGATGCCACTTTCCCTCAAAAATAAAATTATAGCTCTTGCATGTATGAAAATTTGTTAAGCTTATTACAAAAAGAATTAACTTCATACGCTGGTGTTCGCTCAAAGGAAATTAAAAAATTTGAATCAGTGAAAATTTTTACCAGAACAAGACACATACATAAATAATACAAGTTTGAAATGTGCCTTTTGATTTTTTTATGATCAGTTTTGCGAACGAACAAAATGTATCAATAATAATACCTACCGATAAACTCACCCTCGACCCACATATCAACGAAGTTAGGCTTGGACCTTAAGATCGCATCATAATAATTACAAAACCGTCCATCTTCTTCAAATCTAACAGGTGCGCAGCTCTGTGCGTAGCATCGCCCTCTGTTTTGTATAGTAGGATGAACGCGCAGCACAAACCCCTCCTCGCATGGCTCAAACGGATCATATCCTAAATTATAGCTTCCGCTTGTTGTTTCTCCATTTGGCCCGGTCGAACATGAAGATAATGGCGGCAATGGCGGCCGGCCGCGCCGAATGCGGCTGATAAATTCGCTATAAGCTCCTGCACAAGCAGGCGGAAATCCCCCCGGCAAACAAATCCAGATCGCGCAGGCATTCTCTGATGCAGCGTGAGCAGGCTTTTTCGCTATGCCCAACCCTAAACAAAAAAGCAGAAAGAGCACATTTATTTTAAGGATACGGCAAATCTGTATTGACATTATTTTTCAACTATGGGTTATATTATTTCGTTCATTAAAACATTAAGGTTGAGAAGAAAGGATCTGTCAATGACCAATTCGGCGTATTCAAGAGGGCTATGCACCCTTTTACTTTTTGGGGTCTTTGTCTTTGTTTCAGAACCGGCTTATGCCCAGGCACTGTTTGATTCAGGCACAAACTTCTTAACCGCGCTTCAAAATCTACTCACCAATACATGGGCCAGAATTATCGCGATTATTGCAGTCATCGGACTTGGTATCCTCTGGATGACAGGCCGGTTGGCTTGGGGCATTGCGGCATCTGTGATAGGCGGGATTATTCTGGTCTTCGGCGCACCGGCCATTGTCGATAGCATCGCCGGATCGCTTTAAGGGGATCATTGATGAGCGAGCATTCAGAGAACGATGTTGATCTTGATCCGGTGTTTACCGGCATGACCAAACCCTCAATTGTGATGGGCGTGCCGATGGAATTTTTTGGCATTAATTTTATCGTTTTTGGGATTGGGATGATTGGGTTTTTATCGCTTACAGGCAAACTTCTCTTTCTCTTATGTATCTGCCTGCCACTGCATATTTTGGCGTATATCGCCACAGAAAAAGACCCGCATTGGATGCGAGTTTATTTAACCAAATTCACAAAGTGCGGCCCCATACAAAATAAAGGCTTTTGGAAGTCTCAGAGCTATATGCCGTAAATTTTATTAAGGGAAGGTTTAAACGTGCTGCGTGCCATTCGAAAACAAGACATGACCTATGGAGGCGTTGCAGCGCGGGAAAGCTCTTTGGCTAAATTCATCCCCTATGCCAGGCATCTTGATGACACAACGCTTAAAACCAAAGGTGGCTTTCTTCTTAAAGTCATAAAAATTGATGGCCTGCCTTTTGAGACAGCCGATCAGATTGATCTTAACCAGAGAAAAGATATTCGCTCAACGCTCTTGCGCGGCTTATCGAACAGCCGCTTTGCGCTGTACCACCATATTATACGCCGGCAAGCTCATGATCTGCTCGATGATCATTTTGAGAATGAGTGGTGCGGCGCTTTGGATAAATCCTATCAGGCTAAGCTTTCAGCTAAAAAGATGTTTATCAATGAGCAATATCTGACGATCGTGCGCAGGCCAGCACAAAGCAAAATCGGGCTCATGTCCGAGATAAGCCAGGCTTTGTTCAGCAAAATGGATAAAAACCATAGCGCCCAAAAAGAGCTGGAAAACTTAAAAGCACTCAATGAAGCGGTTTCTAACATCTTAACCACGCTTGGCCCTTACAATCCTAAGCTCTTAGGCATTAAAGACACCATCAAGGGCACATTCTCTGAAAAACTTTCATTTCTGTCATATCTGATCAATGGCGAGAAAAACGATATCCGCCTGCCCGAAATGTCTCTGGATCAGTATTTGCCCAGAAAACGGATCTCTTTTGGCCGCGAAATGTTTGAGATTAGAGGCGCGGCCGCAGACGATCTTAAGCTTGGCGCTGTGCTGTCTTTAAAAGAATATGCGAACGCCACCGGCCCCGGCATGCTCGATGGGCTCTTGCGCCTGCCCCATGAATTTATTGTCACCCAATCCTTTGGCTTTGTAGACCGGCAAACCTCTTTGAGCGCCATGAATGAGGCGCAGCGTAAAATGATTGCCAGTGAGCAAGGCGCAGAAAGCCTGATTGAAGATATTCATGAGGCCAAGGATGATCTTACCTCTGGACGCAGTTCTTTTGGTGAGCATCACTTGTCTATTACAGCCCTTGGCCCTGATCAAAAAACCCTTGATCACGCTTTAAGTGATTGTGTTAGCGCATTGATAAATTTAGGCATTGTCAGCGTTCGCGAAGATGTAAATTTAGAAGCCGCGTTTTGGGCCAATCTGCCCGGAAATTTCAATTTCATCGCAAGGCGTTCGCTGATTTCTAATCGCAACTTTGCGGGCTTTGCCAGTTTTCATACCTTTCCAGCCGGTCAGAAGAATAAAAACCATTGGGGATCAGCCATTACAAAGCTGGAAACCACCTCGGGCACACCGTACTGGTTTAATTTTCATGAGCGTGATGTTGGAAACTTTACGCTCATTGGCCCGACCGGCACAGGGAAAACCGTGCTTTTGACCTTTCTCATGGCGCAAGCGCAGCGTTTAAACCCGCGCTCGATTTATTTTGATAAAGATCGCGGCGCCGAGATTTTTATCCGCGCCATTGGCGGTGATTATACTCTTGTCCAGCCCGGCAAACCGACAGGGCTTAATCCCCTACTCCTGCCAGATACACCGGAGAATAAAAATTTCTTGCGTGAGTGGCTGAAGCTTCTCATCACAAGCGGATCAGATAAAGCCTTAAGCGCGCAAGAGCTTGATATACTCTGCGATGCCGTTGAAGCCAACTATCAAACAGATCCTTCAAATCGTCATCTGGCCTGCCTTGCAGAATTGCTCTCAGGCTATTCTTCTGATGCGGCCAATTCACTTTCAAGCCGGATTGGTCAGTGGCATAGCCAAGGGGATCGCGCGTGGCTGTTTGATAACGAGCAAGACACACTACATTTACAAAACGCTACGCTTGGTTTTGATTTAACCTCTATTCTGGATGACCCGCTCAGCCGCGCCCCTTGGCTAATGTATATCTTTCACAGGGTTAATACGCTCCTCGATGGCCGCAAAACAATCCTCATGCTTGATGAGGGCTGGAAGCTTTTGGATGATCCTATTTTTGCCGCGCGCATTAAAGATTGGATGAAAACCATCCGTAAACAAAACGGCATTGTTGGATTTGCCACACAATCCGCGCGCGATGCCTTGGGCAGCTGCGTGGGTGATGCCATCATAGAGCAATCACCAACACAAATCTTCCTGCCCAATGCTAGAGCGAACGCCAAAGATTATGGCGAAGGCTTTGGGCTTTCTCATCACGAAGTGCAGATCATTCGCGATCTGAGCCGGGAGTCCCGGTGTTTTTTGATCAAACATGGCTCTGAGTCCGTGGTAGCAAAGCTCGATCTCTCCGGCATGGATGATTACGTTGCAATCCTATCAGGGCGCACAGAAACTGTGCGCATAGTTGATCAGATTATACAAACCCATGGCCCCTTCCCTGAAATTTGGCTCCCAAAATTCTTAAGTGAAAGGCACACCGCATGAGATTTTTAACAACGCTTATACTGGTAATGTTTACATTTAACACACAAGCGTATGCGCAAGGCATTCCCGTTTATGATGCGGCCAGTTTTGCGCAATTTATCACCCAGCTTGATAAAATGGCACAAGATTACCAAAAACAGCTTGAACAACTGCAAGAAGCCACGCGGCAAACCCAGGCGCTCACCGGAACGCGCGGTATGGGCAGTCTGGTTAATGGCGATTTTGAGAGAAGCTTGCGCCAATATGTGCCTGATGACTGGAGCCAGACCATGCAGCTTTTGGATGCGGGTAATTTGCCGCCTGGCGCGCTTGGCACGCAAAACATCTATAGCCAGCTTTATAATGATTATGCACCGATTAGCGGCTCTGATTTTATATCCGGTGATCCAAGCGGGCCGGTTGCTCAGTCTTTAGATCGCAGAACCGCAACCACCTATGCGGCCATGGCGGCCAGTGAGCAAGCCTTTAATAACATCTCCGCCCGCATGCAAACCTATGAGACATTGCTCGAAGAGCTCAACAATACCGATGATCTAAAAGCCTCACTTGATCTGCAGGCGCGCATTACAGCAGAAAACGGTCTTATTTTAAGTGAATTAATGCGTCTCAGCACCATTCAAACCCAGCTTCGCGCCTCAGCGGGCAATGAGGATCTGGTCAATTACCGGCGCTCGGCCACCGCCAATCAATATAACCCTGATCAGGCGCGCGATGCGATGCGCTTGCCTGAATAACAAACGGAGAACTCAATGATCAAACATCTTAAATTATGCCTTCTTATAGTGCCGCTGCTCAGCATCGCCGCCTGCTCTCATCATCAAGAGCGCAAAGCCCCCTGCCCGCAGACGGCCGGGATCAGCACAAACCCCTGCAACCCTCTACCGATTAATGTGGCTGAGCTGCACATTCAAAGCCATAAGGGAGAGGTTTAATGCCCCTGATCCGTTTTTGCTTTATAGGCGTCGCCCTCATCCTTGCCTCATGCGCGGCCGAAAACAATCCGCTATCAAACCATGATCCCAAAGAGATTGCCGCGTTTTTATTTGAAAATTCCGGCCCAGCCGTTGGCCGGTGTGCCAAATATTGGGCCGCGCCTGAAAAAGCCACGCCTGCGCTTCTACAAAACTGCGATGAACAAGCCTTCTTTGTCGCAAACCAGCTAACAGAGCAGGGCTACGGCGATGTAAGCGCGCAAAATGCAACCCTTCCAGCCATCTGGCAAGCTTTTGTGGAGATTGGCGATGCAAAAGGCCCCACGCCCAAATTTGAATGGGGCGAGATCTTAAAGCCGGAAGTCATAGAAAACAGCAAAAAGAATAAGAACAGATAGTGTGGCCGCCAATAGATGATTGAGCTTTTAATTAACAATGTTGATAATCTAATTCTGAGCTTTGTTCAGGGCGCGTTTGGGAGTCTAACGCCCATTATCGGCGTGCTCTGGCGTTTGATGTTTATCATCTTAATAGCCGTCTTTCGCTATAAAGCTATTGACAGCCGCCGGTTTTCTGCGCCGGACTAGAT
>CAYGQP010000109.1:0-1508 GCA_964352115.1 uncultured Micavibrio sp.
GATTTGGGTTTGCCTGCGAGCTTTCTCGGTGAGGCCCCAACAGTTGAAAGCAAAAGCCAAAAAGAAGATGAGCTAACAAGCTAAAAGCTCATTATATTTTCTACAAAAGGTGGCACGAACTGGCCGCCTTTTTTATTGTTCAAAATATTAAAATAATAAGCTGCAAGCATGATCATCATTGACGTTTCAGGTGATCGTTCTATGATCATTGCTATGGACTTTGATAAACTTACAGAAAAAACAAAATTGTTACTACAGCATGCGCAAACTCTTGCCATGCGGATGGGGCATCAATCGCTTGAGCCAGAGCATTTGCTCAAGGTTATGCTGGATGATGAGGATGGATTGTGTCTAAAGATTATTAAGGCTGCCAACGGAGATGCCGCGCAGTTGCGCCGTGACGTTGAGGTTGCGATTTCAAAGCTGCCCGTTGTTGAAGGGCCAGGGGCTGGGCACATGCGCCTGTCTATAGATGTGGCTAAAATTGTTGATAACGCAACGAATCTTGCGGAAAAGGCTGGGGATAAGTTTGTAACAGTCGAGCGTATCTTGCAGTCGATGTTGCTGGCGAAGAAGAACGAGGTTTCTGGTTTCCTTGAGTCCGCCGGTTTGAATGACAATGCCTTAAATACGGCGATAAATGACAAGCGCAAGGGGCGCACTGCCGATAGTGCAACCTCTGAAGACCAATATGATGCTCTTAATAAATACGCCCACGATCTTACTGAGGCCGCGCTTAAGGGCAAGCTTGATCCGATTATCGGTCGAGATGAGGAAATTCGTAGAACAATTCAGGTGCTTTCCCGCCGGACGAAGAACAACCCTGTTTTAATTGGGGAGCCGGGTGTAGGTAAAACGGCCATTGTTGAGGGTCTAGCGCAACGCATTATTAATGGTGATGTACCAGAGAGCCTTAAGAATAAAAAGCTTATGTCCCTGGACCTTGGGGCACTTTTGGCGGGCGCTAAATTCCGTGGTGAGTTTGAGGAACGATTAAAGGCAGTTCTGGATGAAGTTAAGGGCGCGTCAGGCGAGATTGTACTTTTCCTTGATGAGCTGCATACGCTCGTTGGTGCAGGAAAGGCCGAAGGCTCAATGGATGCCGGAAATATGCTCAAGCCTGCCTTGGCGCGCGGGGAGTTGCACATGGTCGGTGCGACAACGCTTGATGAATATCGCAAGCACTTGGAAAAAGATGCGGCACTTGCCCGGCGCTTCCAGCCCGTATTCGTGAACGAACCGACTGTTGAGGACACGATATCAATTTTGCGAGGTCTGAAGGAAAAATATGAGGTTCATCACGGTGTACGGATCACGGATAATGCGATTGTATCCGCGGCGACCTTAGCGAATCGTTATATCACTGACCGGTTTTTACCGGATAAGGCTATTGATTTGGTGGACGAGGCCGCATCACGAATTCGCATGCAGGTCGATAGTAAGCCAGAAGCCATTGATGAGCTGGAGCGTCGTATCATTCAATTAAAGATTGAACGTGAGGCGCTGAA
>CAYGQP010000109.1:1518-6349 GCA_964352115.1 uncultured Micavibrio sp.
TTGAGGTTGAATTGACAGATCTGGAAAAAAAATCCGCAGACCTTACCAGTCAGTGGCGTGCAGAGAAGGAAAAGGTTCACTCCTCTCAAAAGCTTACCGAGGACCTGGATCATGCCAGAATTAAATTGGAAAAGGCCGAGCGAGATGGAGATTGGGCCCGTGCCAGTGAATTAAAGTATGGAGAAATTCCAGATCTAGAGAAAAAGCTGGCTGAGGCACCCGATGAAGACGCCATTACAAGCAAGTCTGCCCTGATCAACGAAGAGGTGAATGAGGATGATATTGCGAGCATTGTCAGCCGTTGGACGGGCATTCCTGTTGATAAAATGCTGGAAGGCGAAAGAGCAAAACTTCTGCAGATGGAAGATAAACTTCGGGAGCGCGTAGTAGGGCAAGATTACGCTGTATCAGCTGTATCCGAGGCTATTCGCCGTGCACGCGCAGGACTTCAGGACCCGCGCAGACCCATTGGATCATTCTTGTTCTTAGGCCCTACGGGGGTGGGCAAGACGGAGCTTACGAAGGCCTTAGCGGAATTTATGTTTGATGATGAAAGCGCCATGGTGCGGATGGATATGTCCGAATATATGGAGAAACACAGTGTCGCGCGTCTGATAGGCGCGCCTCCGGGGTATATTGGATATGAGGAGGGCGGGGCGCTGACCGAATCTGTTCGTCGTCGCCCATATCAGGTTATCCTGCTGGATGAGGTGGAAAAGGCTCATCCTGATGTGTTCAATATTTTACTTCAGGTTTTGGATGATGGCCGCTTAACAGATGGTCAAGGCCGCACTGTTGATTTCAGCAATACACTTTTGATCATGACATCGAATCTTGGGGCTGAGCATCTTGTGAACCAAAAAGATGGTGCGGATGTTGAAGAGGTGCGCGAGCCTGTTATGGATTCCGTTCGTGCAGCGTTTCGTCCGGAATTTATTAACCGATTGGATGAGATTTTATTATTCAAACGTCTTGGGCGTGACCAGATTGGTGAAATTGCAGAGTTGCAGTTGCAGCATCTTCAGGAGTTGTTGCGTGATCGTCATATTACGATTGATGTTGATCAAAAAGCAAAGCTCTGGCTGGGTGAAAAGGGCTATGATCCGGCTTATGGTGCCCGCCCGTTAAAGCGTGTGATTCAAACGAAGGTGCAAAACCCACTTGCGGAGATGATTCTGAAGGGCGAAATTCCCGATGGCGCACATGTTGATGTGACGCTCAAGGGCGATACTTTATCGTTTAAGGTCGATACAAAGTCGAAAGATAATCTTAAATCTGTGGCCTAGATCCTGCCATTAGAATAAACAGTGTGTGCATTGCCTTGAAGCGGGGTTTGTGCGTATAATTATATCTGGTTTTAACCACCTCGCCTGAATTCTATGATCATGAAATCTCGATTTATTATTTTTAGCCTTTTGCCGCTTTTGACCTCTTGCGCTTATTATACTGAAACCTCTTTGCAGGATATTTCGGTCGCAACGCCTGGTGCGGTCAATGCGGAATGTATTATGACGGTGAATGGCTTTCAGTATGTGGTTGAACCGCCGCAGACAATTAATATTACAAAAAGCAAAGAGCAAATGGTTTTGTCTTGTCAGGCACCGGGAAACAGGCAACGTCTTGTTTATGTTGATCCTGTGTTAAGTCAAAATTTTGGTCCTGGTGCTATTGCCACAGGGGGCCTTGGCGGCGCGGTTGATTATTTTTCCGGAGCGGCGTTCCGTTATCCTGATGTTATTGAAGTTGACTTTACAAAAATTGCACTTCGGCCAGAGCCTCTTCCGGAGCATAATGCCGCTGATATTCGGGCACCTGAAAGTTATTTGCTGGAGGAATATCTTCCCGGAGATCCACGTTTGAACTCTGATCGCTTCAGGACCCGTACGGAGATTCGCCGTCGTCAAAAATCAACACAGCGCAGTGTATTGAGCAGTGGTTATAATGATGAGGGATACTCGGATGATCAGCCTGCTTTTATTGAAGGTGAAATGAGCGACGTTGAGTTTAACCTTGATAATGAGGCAAGCGCGGCGGAAGTTTTAGATCCTTCTGGCGCTTTACCGGTTTCTGAAGATATGAGTGAACCGCAGGGTGAATCGGTTTCTGAGTCTCCGGCGGCGCCAGCGCAAATGGCGCCCGTTACATCTGATCCCGCTGTGGATTTGGGGCCGCCTCCTGGGCCGTCAGATGTTGTGCCTGCAGACTCCTCTAATGAGTTGCCTGAAAAGCCTTAAGCTTGAATACGCCTTACACCAATAATGCCATCGTAAAAATCTGATACGGTTTCTAGAGGTTCTATACGTGTGTCCATCGAGCGTGCAGTGGCGTTCAGTATATAGTCCTTATCCGTCATAATTCCGACGTGGCCCTTAAAGAAAACAAGGTCTCCGCGCTGAATTTGTGCATACTGGATGGTATCCCCAAATTCGATGGATTGACCCAGAGCGTCAGCCTGCTGGCGAGAATCGCGGGGGCATTTCATGCCAGCCGCCATCATCGCCATTTGAACCAGTCCGGAACAATCAATCCCCATCGCACTTCGTCCGCCCCATTGATAGGGGCTGTGGAGGAACATGAGCGCCGTTTCAACAAAATCCGGCAAGGTGTCCTCGATCTTCATCAGATGGGCTTCAAACACCCAGCCTTGGTTGCCGAGTTGGATAAAACCGTTCTCGCGTTTGTCCAGCGTAGACAGCGGGGAGCCGAAGTATAGCGGATGACGGACCGGAATTTTGAAATCAGGCTTATCATAGAGACTGGTGATTGGTACCCGCACCTTATGATGTTTTTGAAAATGTTCAGATACATACCGGCTCTCAGTAAAGCCCTCATAATCATCATGTATGCTGCGGATTTTCAGCCAGTCATTTTTATTCTCCAGCACTTCAATGCGCTCGCCATACAGAAGCTGGTTTATGGTTTCTGATGACGGATCGGGGTTTTTAAAAACCGTGACAAGCGGCGCATGAATATGCCTGATCTCAGCCATAACGCTCCTTGATCAGGGCAAAGACCGCGCGCAAACCAGTGTCGGCTCCACCGCGAGGGCGTCCTGCGCGGCCGGAATATTCCCATGCGTAACAATCCAGGTGAACCCAGTCCTGTTTTCCGATCAGAAAGCTTTTCAGAAAAAGCGCGCTATAGATTAAATCACCGGGCAGGCCCGCACTGTTTACAATATCGCCTGTGCTGGATTTTATGTGCTTATTGTAATCGTCCCACAGGGGCATTTGCCACACAGGATCTTGATGATCAAAGCCAAGTTTTTGTAACTTTTCTCCGGTTTTTTTCTCGGTCGCGAAGAAGGCTGGAATATCAGGCCCTAGCGCGGCGCGCGCTGAGCCGGTCAAGGTCGCATAATCAACAATCAAGTCAGGATTTTTCTCGCTTGCATAGGTCAATGTGTCAGCCAGAATAAGACGGCCCTCGGCATCGGTGTTTGTGTTCTCGACGGCTTTTCCATTACGGGCTACTACGACATCACCGGGGCGAAACGATTCATCAGAAATTGAGTTTTCAACCACGGGAAGCAGAAGGGTCAGTTGAACCTTTAGGCCGGCCTCCATGATAAGTTTGCCAAGCGCCAGAGCATGTGCTGCGCCGCCCATATCCTTTTTCATCAGGGCCATGGCTTGTGTTGGTTTGATGTTCAGGCCACCCGTATCAAAGGTTACACCCTTGCCAATAATTGTGACCTTGGGGTGCGATTTTTTGCCCCAATTAATCTCGATAAGTCTTGGCGGTTCTTCTGCGGCCTTGCCGACCATATGAATAAGCGGGAAGTCCTTCTGCAGCTTAGCCTGATCCTTGGTGACCGTAATTGAAGCCTCGCACAATTTTGCAAGTTTGCGGGCGGCCTTTTCAACGGCGCTCGGGCTCATGTCATTTGCAGGGGTGTTGATCAGGTTTTTGACAAGGCACAGGCTTTCAATTTTGCTGGTTACGCTTTTTTTATCGACGTTCTTGTCCCACAGAAGTTTCGGATAGAGCTTTTCCTTTGCCTTGTAGCCTAGATATTCATAAGCAGCGAGGCCCCATGAAATGTGGGCATATTCAAGTTCATCGTCCTTGAGCGTTGAAGGTTCA
Organism: uncultured Micavibrio sp.; assembly: GCA_964352115.1. Classification (GTDB taxonomy): domain Bacteria; phylum Pseudomonadota; class Alphaproteobacteria; order Micavibrionales; family Micavibrionaceae; genus CAYGQP01. The sequence continues at coordinate 5,605 of CAYGQP010000109.1, forward strand.
ATTTGAAATGTCGCTGTTTTTAAAAAAGCTTCATCGAAATTATTGTGAAGCGCCTTTGCCGCTTTTGAAAAATCATAATAATGTAAAGGCGTGTTCACTCCCGTAACTACGCTTTCCAGTTCACCTTTTGCGTTCCTGATTATCGCTGTTCTTGATGTTTGTCCTTTAAACCCTGTTTCCGTGCATATGGTTTTCACATGCGCTTTTTGTTTTTTAATCCAGGTTTTGAACGTTTTTTCCGTTAATGGAATAATCGTGATGTGTTTGGCCTTGGCCTTTGTGACAAATGGTTTAGGGAAGGTGAATAATTTTTCGATCATGATTTATCTTTTCAAGCTTGGGTGAACACGTCTGACGATATAAGTTCCCGCATAAACTAATGGTGTGTCAACCACGGCGAGAATAACGCGCCCAACTAAATTTGTTACAAATAATGTTAGCCATGCAGCAAGGGGAATAGTACCCAAGAATGCAATGCTCAGGAATATGCAGTTGGCTAAGAATTGTGACGTAAATGTTGAAACATTGTTTCTGAGCCACAAATGGCGACCTTTTGTTTTTGCTCTTATCCAGCTAAAAATAAAAATGTCAGCTGTCTGGGTTACTATAAAGCTTGCGATTTGAGCCAGAATAGTTCGTGTGTTTGCGCCCAGAATTGTATTGTAGGCTTCTTCATTCTGCCAAAATGGTGCCGCAGGAAGCCACAAGGCAAATTGTATCATCCCGATCGCAAGTATGCTTATAC
>CAYGQP010000110.1:0-6313 GCA_964352115.1 uncultured Micavibrio sp.
CCGTACGATCACCATCCCCGGGGCATTGATTGAAACTTTTGCGGGCAGCGGTTTCGGCGGATTAATCGGCTCATTTCTTGGGGGCTTTGGTGGAATCAGCGGTGCATTCGGCGCACTTTCACCCTTGGGCGCAACAGGTATTCTGGGCAGCCTCAATCCCGGGGCCCTCGCTGGTGCTTTGAATAACCTGCCGATTGATTCCCTTGCAAACCTCGCACCCGGCTCTCTTATGGGCAATTTCACTGACCTTGTTGCAGATTTTGGCCTGAGCGGCCTGACCGATGCATTAGGAAACCTTAGCGGAGGTGTCCTCGGCCAGCTAACAGATCGCGTTTTGAGCTTGCCAACGGGCTTTACCGATTTGCTTGATTTCGACCTGGATACAATTAACTTTCCTGGCATTGAAAACTTAAGCTTTCCGGAGCTTTTGAACGGCGGTTTTATTGAACTTGGGGACGTCTTTGGCGCAATCACAGAGCTGAACCCCGGCGATCTGACGGGCTTGCTTGGTGGGCTGGACCCCTCAAGCTTTGCAGGCATTTTAAACACCCTTCCCACCGACCTTATTGGCAACCTATCTGGCGGCGTTCTCGCCGGTGCATTAGGCGGCATGGATTTAAGCAGCTTGACCAATGTTCTTGGGACACTGTCACCGGATATCCTCAGCAACCTGCCCCTTGATGGAATAACCAGCGTTTTAGGGGGCCTCGGCCCGACAAATTTAACAGGGCTTTTAAGCAACCTCCCCCTAGAAAGTTTACAAAACCTCCCTACAGGCGCATTAACAGGAGCACTCTCCGGCCTAAGTCCAGGCGGTTTATCTTCTGTTTTAGGCGGCCTATCCCCAGACATTCTTAGCTCCTTGCCTATCGATAGTGTTACAAGCGCACTTGGTGGCCTAGGCGCAGGCAATCTGACTGGGGTGCTCAATTCTCTGGGGCCATCAGCGCTCTCTGCATTGCCCACTCAGGCATTAACAGGTGTTATGAGCAACTTGCCAACGGGACAATTAACCTCGTTATTAGGCGGATTATCGCCCAGCACACTAGGAAGCTTGCCTACAAATACAATGACGAGCGTTCTTGGCGGTCTTGGACCTTCTCAGCTCGGCTCTCTCGTTGGAGGGTTGCCATTACCCTCAATCCAAAACTTGCCCATGGGTCCTTTAACCAACGCACTTCAGGGCATGGCTCCGGCTCAACTCAGTTCGTTCATGAGCAGCGCAGGCCCAGCAGCACTGAGCGGCATGAGTTCATCCGTTCTTTCAGCGGCCATGAGCACAATTCCGGCCGGGCAAATCGGCGGCTTCCTGTCAGGCTTACCTACTCAAGCGCTCAACGCCCTGCCAACAGATGCGATTGTTGATCAACTATCAGGTCTTGGCGGCAACCAATTGGGCGGCGTATTAAATTCTCTGCCCTCTGGTGTCTTAAGCAATATCCCGGCAGCAAACTTAACCGGTCTTTTGGCTGGCCTCCCATCAGGGCAAATTGGCGGTGTTTTATCCAGCCTTAGCGACACCGCAACGGGCGCAATACAAAACCAGATTTTATCTATGGCTCCAGAGGTCCTTGACCTCATCCCCGGCGATCCTTTTTCCGCTGATCCCCTTACTTTGCTGACAAACTTCCAAAATATTTCACCAGGTGCCATTGGATCAACACTTGCGCAGCTATCACCCGTAGACCTCAATAGTGTTATGAGCACGCTTCCCACGGGTTTGATCAGTCAAATACCGACAGGACAACTGACATCAGCACTGCAAGGACTTTCTAGCGGCCAACTAAGCACCTTCATGAACTTTGTGCCCTCAGGTGTCTTGAGCAGCATTCCTACTGGTGTTCTCTCCACCGTGATGGGCGGCATGACTTCTACAAGCCTGGTTTCCATGATGAACGGTCTTGCACCGGATGTATTGGGTGCCTTACCCATAGGTTCACTCACCAACGCTTTTTCAGCGTTTTCTTCAGGCGACGTTGCCTTTCTTCTGGGCAATATGCCAACCGATATAATGTCAATGTTACCCACGGATGTGTTGACCTCTGCCCTTGGGAACCTCTCAGCATTTGAAATGGCCGGTATTTTCAGAGCGCTTCCTCTGGATGTCATCGGAAACCTTCCGGGTGAGGCCATCTCCAGCGTGCTCTCAGGGTTTGGTGCCGCAGGTGTTTCACAAATTCTCGGCAGCCTCAACCTTGGCATCATCAGCAACTTCTCCCCTGAAATTCTAGGTACCATTTCTAATTTGGGGTTAGGCGGGCTTGGCGACTTTGCTGACCTCGCAGGGTTTACTGATATTATGGGGCTTGGACAATTCGCTGATCTTGGCGGACTTCTCGGTGGCGGTCTTATACCCGGCGGCATTGATATTCCCGGCATACCTGGCATTCCAGGAATTCCCGGGACACCAGGCGGTGGGTATAGTGTGGTCATCAATGTCTATCTGGGCGGAACACATCTGGATACCTCCCTTAAATCACTCGTTTTGCAAAGCTTGAAAAATTACGTCGATAATAACTATGCACATCCCCTTTTTAGCATCACAAACGGCGACAACAACACCATTCAGGACGAAATTGGAAATCCGAACTATCTGTGCACGTTTATGAACACAATTTTCGTGACACATGCGCGATGTCAGAATTTTGGCGTAGATGATGCTTATCCCAGCTTTAAGTTCGACTCACTGGCGGGTCTGGACACACGGCAAAGGCCCTATGCCTGCACAGGCGGCTCTCAAATCACCCCCGGCATGATCAATGTCGCCAATAATTTGGGATCACAATATGCAAGCTTCGACCCCGTTGATACGTATCTGAGTTCACTAGATCCGCAGAACTGCGGTGAACCCATACCAACAGGCATTATTATTAAGCGCGAAATTAAAGAAATCAGACTTACACAGGGCGCGGGTGATGCGGGTAACGCTAACGTCGTACTTTACCCGGATAAGTTCTGCGCGAACCCCTCATGTTATTACAATCCAGACAATGGTGGATCATGCGAACAATAAAGTTTAATCCCTGCTTTTTAAAAAGGCGTTTGCGCCGCGGCACAAAATTTTAGTAAAATAAAAGACATAGGTAGTGAAAACATGAAAACACAAACAATTTCGATTAAAAGGCTCCTGAGCTACGCGTGTCTGTTATTGATCAGTGTCATCCCCATCAGCCATGCTCAAAACATTGCGCCCTCACCTTGTGATCCAAATTATTATGACTCTATGGAGGCAAGAGCTTGGCTGGAGGCACAACGCGAGATTTCACAAAACCAAAATCTGATTTTCAAACCGGATAGCGTTCTGGAATATTCATGTTTCGATCAATTTATTGGAATACTGGCCTCAACCGCGCCGAACATGTTTTCGCAGAGTTCACGGTGGGGTTCACCTCCGGGCAACATCTCCAGCAGCCTGAATAACGTTGTGGGCTCTGCCTACAGCAGCTATAAGGCCGGAAACTTCGCCCATGGTTATCTCGGCGGACGAAAGGGTGACTTTGCTCCAGCTGGACAAACATCGCCGTATACATGCAATATCATGAACCAGGTATGGGAATCAGCCAAATGCATGAACTTCTTTGATCAACCTGATCAGGATGGATTTTTTACATTCGCAGAATACGCAGACCCAGCGAGGCGAGATGTAAGAAGACTGCCACCAATGCCAGGGGATAACCCAGCGTGTGCAGGCCCCGGAAACGGCCCGGCAGGATGGCAGGGGCAAATCAACAAGGCCGTTGTCAATGCAACATTGCCTTGGCTTCCTGACAACGTAAACACGTTCTTTAATGACTTAAACCAGACCGCGTGCGGATCATCGTTAAAAATCAAGACAGGCATTACAATCCGCAGAGAATCAGCGCCGACCGAATTTTACGAGCACATTTGCCTTGCACCCGGTTGTTATTATGTTCCAAGCAATCAGGAAAGCGGTACCTGCGTTAAAGTGAACTAACGAATTTAAAGATCTGTATCTCTTAAAACGTCTTTGAGTTTATCCTGGAAATTTTGAGAATGGCCGCGCTTAACCTCAAGAAACTTCATGATGGATTCAAGATTCTTTTTTCGATCAATCTTAAGCCGGTCATCGAGTTTTTCAGCTGCCTTATCAACGTTCTTCGCCCATACAGGCGCGTTTGGCGCAGGTTTTTGCATCGCATCAAGCTGATTTCTGAGGGAAGACAACAACTTCGGATGCTCCTCGTTGATCTTATCCCGTGTCTTGCGCATCTGCGCCATGGCTTGTGCCTTCACATCGGATGAAGGTTTTTGATTTTTATCTGTCGGTTTCTTTGTCATCAGTTTTACAATTGTTACAAGGTCTTCAATAGATTAGACTACGCGCAATGTCCTAATAGAACGTTACCAAAACAGCCCTTTAATAAGAGTTAGCAAAACGCGTACCAATATGTTGTTTCTATACAAATATCTCACCGTTTTAAGCACACCTGCCCTGCATTTTCTTTTAAAAATGCGCCAAAACAACGGCAAGGAAGATCCGGCGCGCATATATGAACGCAAAGGCCAGCCCAGTATAAGACGCCCCGATGGAAAAATGGGATGGGTTCACGCCGCCAGTGTGGGCGAGGCACAATCGGCTCTGATTGTAATTAAACGTTTACTCGATAATGATCCTGACCTGCATATTTTGTTGACCAGTGGCACACGCACATCTGCAGCCTTTATGGCGGAAAAATTGCCCAACCGGGCCTTTCATCAGTATATGCCGCTGGATCATGCTGGTTGGGTTAATCAATTCCTTGATCACTGGCAACCCGATTTTGCTCTATGGATGGAATCAGAACTATGGCCAAATATGCTCGGCGCTATAAAGGCAAGAAACATCCCGGCAGCGCTAGTGAATGGGCGTTTGTCCGATAAGTCATTTAAACGCTGGTCAGGCTTTAGATCCTCAGCGCAGCATTTGCTGGAGACATTTACCCTGATTCTCACACAAACCGATGAGGATGCAACGCGGTTTAAGGACCTCGGTGCTAAAAGCGTCAAATCATCAGGCAATATTAAATACAGCGCTGCACCCCTGCCCGTGAACGAAAAATCCCTGACAGCACTTGTAGCAAAAATACGCGCTCGCCCACACTGGGTGTTCGCCAGCACCCATAAGGGCGAAGAAGCCATGGCCGCACGGATCCAACAGTCATTGAAAAAAACTATGCCTGATGTCCTCACCATCATTGTCCCAAGACACCCAGACAGAGCACAAAGCATTCTTGAAGGGCTGGATAATTTTGATCTTAACGTCGCCCAGCGTAGCGCCGGAGATATGCCCGAAGCAGCAACAGACATCTACCTCGCCGATACGCTGGGAGAGCTTGGGTTATTCTATACCATCAGCGATATCGCCGTCATCGGCCGTTCTTTCAGCGATGATGGCGGCGGCGGGCACAACCCTATTGAGGCTGCACAACTTGATTGCGCTGTGCTCTATGGCCCAAAGGTTCAATTCCAGCGAGAAATATATGACGACATGAAAACGGCCAATGCCGCGCTATTGGTGAAGGATGAAAAAACACTTGAAGAAAAGCTTCGTGTTTTACTGCTCAATCCAAAAGATTGCCAGACCTTACAGAATCAGGCGCACAAATTTGCAGCCAGCAAAGCCGGCCTCATCGACGATGTCATGGAATCGCTCACATCTATTGTGAACCCTCCTGAGGTTTCCCATGGCATAGATAAAAAAAAGGCGCTATAACCGCCTTTATGCCGCCGAAGACACCAATTTTTTGGTACCGCGATGGGTGCAGCCCCGTGACACGGGAGGAAAAGCTGCTCTCACCCTTAACCGTGCTCTATAAAATAGGGCATAAAGTTCATCAACACTTTGAAAAGCCAAAAAAAGTCACTCAACCTGTCATTTGTGTCGGAAACATTAATGCGGGGGGGAGCGGAAAAACACCATCCGCACTGGCCCTGATGGAAATCATTCAAAAGCATCGACTGGCGGATTATCCCTTCTTCCTGTCCCGCGGTTATGGAGGATCGGCAAAGGCACCAATCATTGTAAACACAGCAAACCATGGCTATGAAGACACTGGTGAAGAGGCACTCATTCTTGCAGAAAAAGCGCCCACGATGATCGCTGCAAATCGGTACAAGGGCGCAAAAAAAGCCATTGAAAGCGGCGCGGACCTTATTTTAATGGATGACGGATTGCAAAACCGCTCTCTCGTTCGTGATTTAACCTTCGTCATCGTCGATGGTGCTATGGGATTTGGCAATAAAAAACTATTGCCTGCCGGACCATTACGGCAAACGCTTGATGATGGGTTCGAAGGAGCAGACGCTTTTATTT
>CAYGQP010000111.1:0-6278 GCA_964352115.1 uncultured Micavibrio sp.
ATGCTGTTCTGGTCAAGGTGAATCAGATCGGGACGCTCTCCGAAACGCTGAAGACAATTGAGTTGGCGAAGAAATCGAATTTCGGCATTGTGCTGTCTCATCGTTCCGGTGAAACAGAGGACGCGACCATTGCGGATCTGGCTGTGGCGACAAATGCCGGGCAGATCAAAACGGGATCGCTTTCAAGGTCTGATCGCACGGCAAAGTATAATCAGCTGCTCCGCATTGAGGAGGAGCTTGGGCCGATGGCTGCATACGAAGGTGCAGGGTTCCTGCGTGCGCCGGCGTCAAAGAGGGTAAAAAATAAAAAGGCCGCCTAAAAATTTTAATTCGATTTATGTGAGTCATTAGAATCACTTACGGGCTTTTGTTCCTTTTATGTTCCCATTAAGTCACTGACTCTATTGAACTTTTCTTGTTGACCCGGCGAATCACTTCTGATTCTATGGGGGGTATGAACACGATCATTTCACATCGTTATCTCATCCGCCAAAACCTGATTGCCTTCATTGGGGTGTGTATTTGCATGTATTTTGCGTACCATGCGATCTATGGCAATAGAAGTTATGTGAAGCATATGTCTTTAAGTTCGCAGATAGAGTCAATGTCGCAAAATTTGGTAGAATTGCAAAAAGACAGAGTTGAACTCGAACGAAAAGTTGCTATGATGCGCCCAGGGTCTGTTGATGCGGACCTTCTGGAGGAGCGCGTTCGTCTCGTATTGGGCTATAAGCATAAAGATGAAAAGATGTTTATGCCTTAGTTGTCAAAGGTCCGCTTTCCTTCTCAATATTCAATAAATTTCGTGCCATATCACAAAAGGAAAAGTGGTCTGTGTCTAAATCAAAAAGCTCCAAAAAGCCAAGCCTAAAAGCGGTTTCAAATAACGCGCCTAACATGGAGCCCGAAGAGCTGAAGAAGCTCTACCGGGAAATGTTGCTTATCCGCCGTTTCGAGGAAAAGGCCGGTCAGCTTTACGGTATGGGGCTTATCGGCGGTTTTTGCCATCTCTATATCGGTCAGGAGGCAGTTGTGACCGGCATTCAATCGGTGCAGGAGCCTGAAGATACGGTTGTGACAACCTATCGAGACCACGCGCATATGCTGGCCTGTGGTATGGACCCAAAGGGTATTATGGCCGAATTAACAGGCCGTGAGGCTGGATATTCACGAGGCAAGGGTGGCTCTATGCACATGTTTAGCCTGGAGAAGAAATTCTTCGGCGGCCACGGCATTGTTGGTGCAAGCACATCAATTGGGGCCGGTCTGGGGTTTGCTCACAAATATAAGGAAGACGGCGGCGTTGCTGTTGCTTACATGGGTGACGGATCAGCCAACCAGGGGCAGGTTGCTGAATGTTATAATATGTCTGCTCTGTGGCAGCTTCCTGTGCTCTTTGTGATTGAGAACAACCAATACGGCATGGGAACGTCTGTTAAGCGCTCCTCTGCTGGTGAGCTATACAAGCGTGGTATCGGCTATGGTATACCCGGCGAGCAGGTCGATGGAATGGATGTTTTTGCGGTTCAGGCCGCCGCGCGTCAAGCGCTTGACTATACAAGGTCTGGCAACGGGCCGTATATCCTAGAGGTTATGACTTACCGTTATCGCGGGCACTCCATGTCTGATCCGGCGAAGTACCGTACAAAGGATGAGGTTAATTCGATGAAAGAAGACCGTGACCCCATCACGTCTATCAAGGACATTATGTTGGAGCAGGGTATTGATGAGGCCGAGATTAAAGATATTGATAAGCAGATCAAGGAAATCGTCAACGAAGCAGCGCAGTTTGCACAAGATAGCGCAGAACCACCTCCGGAAGATCTCTGGACGGATGTATTAGTAGAGGTGAAGGATTAACCTATGCGATTAGCTATATATTCAATCACTTTATTCTGTGTTCGGGTGTTTGGGCAATGCCCCTTTTTTGACCAGTTGCGAACATCAACGGCATTCATGCCAAACTCAGAAGCCATGACTGGTGCGTCAATGACTCCATTTTTGAAAGCGGCGTTTACAATACCATTGAAGCGGGTTCTTTCCCCATTATGGTATTTATTTATGTCCCCTCTAATTCTATTTAGGGATGTTTCTGTGCCGGGATCTAATAAGCTCATTAATACTCTCCATCATAAAGAATTATGTAAATATACATCTTTTTGTAAAAGAACGCAAACTTTTGGAGCCTGCCCCTAATGCCTACAGAAATTCTCATGCCCGCACTGTCCCCCACGATGACCGAAGGAAATCTGGACAAATGGCTAAAATCCGAAGGTGATACGGTTGAGGCTGGTGATGTAATTGCCGAAATTGAAACAGACAAGGCAACAATGGAAGTTGAGGCCGTGGATGAGGGCGTTCTTGGGAAAATCCTCATCTCCGAGGGAACAGAAGGCGTAGCGGTAAATACACCAATTGCTGTTCTCATAGAGGATGGTGAAAATGTCGATGATATTTCCGTTGATAAGCCCGCTCCGGCAGAAAAGACCAAGCAAGAAAACAATGATGAATTGCAAGCTGCATCTGCCTCTAGTCCAGTAAATCAACCAACAGGCGCACATGTAGATAACCGCGACATATTATACGCCCAAGGGCAGGTGTTTGAGCCACCGCCGTTTGATGAGGCTGCCTTTACTGAAACTGAGAACATTACAGTGCGTGTTGCGCTTCGTGATGCAATGGCCGAAGAAATGCGCAAGGATTCCGATGTCTATCTGATGGGTGAGGAAGTCGCAGAATATCAGGGCGCGTACAAGGTCTCCGAGGGGTTGCTTGATGAATTCGGCGCGAAGCGTGTGATTGACACCCCGATTACCGAACATGGATTTGCGGGAATGGCTGTCGGCTCGGCAATGAACGGCTTAAAGCCCATTGTAGAATTTATGACGTGGAATTTCGGAATGCAGGCCATCGATCATATTATTAATTCTGCTGCTAAAACGTTGTATATGGCGGGCGGCAAGCTTGGCTGCCCTATCGTTTTTCGAGGCCCTAATGGTGCGGCTTCGCGCGTGGCGGCACAACACTCGCAGTGTTATGCCAGCTGGTATGGGCATATTCCGGGTCTCAAGGTTGTTGCTCCATGGTCCGGCGCGGATGCAAAGGGCCTGATGAAGGCCGCCATTCGCGATCCGAACCCCGTTCTCGTGCTTGAAAACGAAATGATTTATGGCCAAAGCTTTGATGTGCCAACGTCTGATGAATTCGTCATCCCCATTGGTCGCGCAAAAATCGAGCGCGAAGGAACGGATGTCACCCTTGTCGCATTCTCAATCATGGTTGGAAAATCATTAGAAGCTGCCCAAAAGCTTGAAGAACAAGGGATCAGCGCCGAGGTTATTAACCTGCGCACCATTCGTCCGCTGGATCGTCATACGATTTTGGAATCCGTAAAGAAGACAAACCGTATTGTTACTGTGGAGGAGGGCTGGCCCTACGCCGGTATAGGTTCAGAAATTGCCGCCCTTTGTGGTGAGCATGCCTTTGATTATTTGGATGCGCCCGTAACACGCGTGGCCGCGGCTGATGTGCCGCTGCCCTATGCCGCAAACCTCGAAGCGCTCGCGCTACCTCAGGTTGATGAAATCGTTCATGCAGCGAGAAAGGTGTGCTATGCCGATTAGTATAACAATGCCCGCACTATCCCCGACGATGACTGATGGAACCCTCGCAAAATGGCTAAAATCTGAAGGCGACAACGTGGAGCCCGGTGATGTGATCGCAGAGATTGAAACGGACAAGGCCACAATGGAAGTTGAGGCCGTAGATGAGGGTATTCTGGGTAAAATACTTGTGAACGAGGGCACGGAAAACGTTCCCGTCAATGATGTTATTGCTGTTCTTCTTGAGGATGGCGAAGATAAATCAGCCATTGATGGTTTTTTGAGCAATGGCGGAGCGCCCTCAGCGCCAAAGCCTGCTGAAACAAAAGCTGAAACAAAGACTGAAGCTTCCACACCTGAAGAACCAAAACAACAAGCTCAGACTGCCCAAACCGCGCAACCGTCTGGAGATCGCATTTTTGCCTCACCTTTAGCCAAAAGAGTGGCCACCGAAAAAGGAGTGGACTTAAGCGCGGTTAAAGGCTCGGGACCTCATGGGCGAATAATTAAGGCGGACGTTGAGAATGCAAAGCCTGGTGCAACAAACCAGGTTAAGCCTCAAAACGCAGCGGCAAGCGCGCCGCAAAGGGGCGCTCAGCCAATGACTTCTGGTCCTGATGCTAAAACCCTCGCCGATGCGTATGGTATGGAATACGAAGAAATTCCAAACAATAACATTAAGAAAGTTGTCGCGCGCCGATTATTGGAATCCAAGCAAACCGTCCCGCATTTCTATCTGACGGTTGAATGTCAGCTTGATAACTTGCTGAAGGCTAGGCAGCAGATCAATGACAAGGCCGATGGAAAGTTCAAGGTCTCTGTTAACGACATTATCATTAAAGCCTCTGCCATGGCGCTTCAGGCTTATCCAGCCGCCAATGTGTCATGGACGGATGCGGCTGTATTGCAATACAAACACTCTGATATATCCGTCGCCGTTGCAACGCCAAATGGTCTGATTACGCCTATTATTAAAAAGGCTGAGGAAAAGGGGCTTCGTCAAATTTCAGAGGAAATGAAAGACCTTGCCAGCCGTGCCCGTGATGGCAAGCTAAAGCCTGAAGAATTTCAGGGCGGAACATTCTCAATCTCTAATCTGGGGATGTTTGGCGTTTCTGAATTTGCCGCGATCGTTAATCCTCCGCAATCATGCATTTTGGCCGTTGGCGGAGGTGAACAAAAACCCGTTGTCGTGGATGGCGCGGTGCAAATTCGTACCATCATGAAGGTCACACTTTCAACCGATCACCGCAGCGTTGATGGCGCTGTTGGCGCTGAGTTCCTGCAATACTTCAAAAAATACATCGAAGACCCCATTTCAATGCTCGTTTAAAAGGATGCTAACTATGAAAAACATAATTTTTTGCCTCGCTTTATTTAGCCTTAGCGCTTGCGCAGGCTACACGTGGAATTCAACTAATCCCGATTTCCGCCCTAGTGAAGGACTGAGCAATGAACCGGGAAGCTACGAGCCGCAATCACTCCCACCAAAATAGGATTTAATGCGATGATAGAACGTTTACCCGTTGTTGGGGTTATGGGCTCCCATGAAGAGGAATGGGAGGATTATGCCGATCCTGTCGGAGATCTCCTTGCACGTAAAGGTTTTCATCTTCTGACAGGCGCCGGTGATGGTGTTATGACCGCCGTTGCACGATCCTTTACAGCCGTAAAAGATAGAAAGGGCGTATGTATTGGTATCCGCCCTGCTGTTGATTATAAGGGCGAAAAACTCTCCGAGGACACATATCCTAATAAATACATCGACATAGCCATGATCACACCGCTAAGCGCGAAGGCCCAAAGCGATGCAATGCCGTTCAGCCGTAATCTGGTGAATGTAATGACAAGCAAGGCTTTGATTATCCTTCCGGGGTCGCATGGTACACGAAACGAGGTTTCTCTCGGTCTTCACTACGATAAGCCAATGATCCTGTTTGGCCCTGACCACGCCTTCGATAAATTCCCTGAAGAGCCATTGCGTGCTGATAGCATCGAGCACGTTAAACAATTCCTCGATGACGTTTTTGGAGAAGAATAACGATGAGTAAGAATTTTGATCTGGTGGTTATTGGTGGCGGCCCTGGTGGTTATGTAGCCGCCATTCGCGCCAGCCAACTCGGCATGAATGTCGCCCTTATTGAGGCGCAGCATCTGGGCGGTATCTGCTTGAACTGGGGCTGTATACCAACCAAGGCCCTACTGAGAACAAGCGAAGTTCATCATCTCATCCAACATGCAGATGCATTTGGCTTAAAGGTCGAAGGCGTGAGCTATGATATCAAAAAGATCGTTGAACGCTCTCGTAAGGTCGCAAAACAGCTGTCTGGTGGAATTGGACACCTAATGAAGAAAAACAAGGTCACCGTCATCGATGGCTGGGGTAAACTGGCGGGCAAGGGCAAAGTATTGGTTGAAAAGGACGGCAAGAAGGTCGATGAGGTATCGGCTTCGCATATTATTGTCGCCACGGGCGCGCGTGCGCGTGTATTACCGGGTCTGGAGCCTGATGGAAAGCAAATCTGGACCTACCGCGAGGCGATGGTCCCGGAAGAAATGCCAAAATCCATTCTGGTTGTGGGCTCAGGCGCAATCGGTATTGAATTCGCGAGTTTCTATCGCAATATGGGCGTTGATGTGACCGTGGTTGAGGTTATGGACCGCGTTCTGCCGGTG
>CAYGQP010000112.1:0-6195 GCA_964352115.1 uncultured Micavibrio sp.
TTCTATACCTAATTCTTGTAAAACCGCTGAGGGGATAAACGCAGATGTAGCCAGTGACTTGAATTGATATGAGCGCGTGTTTTTACGGTTAAACTTTGATTGCAACGATTGTAAAATATGTCTTATTTTCCCGAGACCCCTCTTCAATAAGAGACGACGCTCCAATTTTTGCTCCGCTTTATTTGGTGCTTCCTTAAAAATGTTCTGCTTGGCTCGTTCGTATTCAAGAACAGTGTAATTGTGCTCAGGAAATATCAATGCCAGTATCAATTCATTCATGCGATCATGGGAGAAGAAAAAGTCTCTTTCTAAATTGATGTCAGCTTTGAAAACGTAAAAATCACTAACATGCGGGTATTGATTCAAAACCCCTCGCATTAAAGCGAGCCTCAATTGTAGTGTATCCAGCAGCGTTTTGATGAATATAAAATTCAGATCAAAGGGACGTATATCATGGGTTTTGAGTGCCGGGATTTCTTGAGCAAGCAGATCATCCAAAACAGTATTTTGTGCTTCCAAGGTCTCAAAGTGCTTATATGTGTAATCATGCAGTGTTTTAAAATCGGCATAATCATCCGCATTGATGTGTGAAACATGCTTATTTTGAAGTTGGAAAAGAGCCTGCGAGGCACAAGATACATAAATGGGTTCGTACTCTTTGTCCTTGAAATATTGCAGAGCTGGCTCAATTTCTTCAGCACCTTCCAGGAATACAAGCGCTTTAGTTTTCATCATCCGTCCTGTAACCGGAAATCGTCGCAGGGATGCCCATTGCGATAGCGTAATCCTCTATGTCTTTGGTCACAACGGCCTTTGCTGCAATCACTGCACCATCACCAATATTCACGCCCTTTAAAATGGTCGAACTCGCGCCCAACCATACATCTTCACCGATGTGAATTTTGCCGTAGAAGTGAGGTTGTGTCCAAATATGCTCCGATTTTTTAATGCCGTGGTTAGAGCTTTGTATATGAATAAAGCCACCGGAGATCGTATATTTCCCGATGATGATGTCATCCCCAGCATTAAACACGCAATATGGCCCGATACGCACCTCTTCATGAAGTTCAAGGATAGCATTATTAGCAGCTACAAATCGGCAATCATTATCAATCTCAACATTATTATGGAATAAGATTTTGCCGTTTTCGCGGTTTCGAAGATCGATATTGCCGAAAATTTTCACATTGTCTTTTATTTGGATATTTTTATAGCTGCCCCTCACTTTCATGTATGGGGTGCCTTCAATGTAAAAACCTTTTCCTACTTCTGCGCCTTTTAGCCTGAGAATCCAGGCAATCACAAGACTCCAAAGCTTGTAAATATCGCGTGAAAAAAGAAAGGCCAAAAATCGTAACATTTATTCTTTAGGCTCCTTAGGTATTTCATCCAGCCATTGCAGAATATAATTTTTCTCTGCTTCTAAATAATGTTCAAAAACATCGATTTTATCTTCCTCTACAATCATGACATAAACTTGACCTTTAGAATTTTGGACAAGAGCTGTTTTAAATCCGAAGCGTTTTAAACGATCATTCACCGACGGTGTAGCATAATAACCCCAGTCTTTTCTGCACAAATCATATTCCGCATTTTCTGGTGTTAAAAATGTCAGTTGCTCATTCGGTTCAAGGCGAACGCGCCCTATATCCTTGATCGTGATATCATGGTTCTGGCCCACCTGATATTCTCTAGGGCTTTCTTTCAGATCAATTTTCATGCCACGCCCAATCTTCGATCAGAAAATCTTCAATCTCGTAATGATTTCCTTTTTTAACCCAAATATCTTCATTTCTGAACTTTTCAGCGTAGCTCATAAATTCGGGCTTTGTAATATCTGCCCAGGCACAAAATTTTTCTATGGCCTCCTCGGGGAATTCCTCCCCCGTCTCACGTACAATTTTGATCGCATCCTCACGTGTGATACGGCCAGAGCGAATTTCCAAAGATAAATTATCCCATAAACGCGTAAAACCAAATTTATACCATTTGACCCAGTGATGGAGGCCAATCAAAAACTCATCATCAATATCCGCATAATCATACAAGCCCGTTTTCGGGGCACCCTCAAGCGCTTTGAACCCATGGTCTTCCGCAACTTTCTTTGTTACTTCGGGGTCCCACTCGAAATACCAGCCAAGAAAAGCGGCTGTCACACCAGCCTTTTCAAGCTCTTCATCACTCGGCCAACGATAAGCGGCTAAATCCTTCATCGTCAGGCCGTCATGGGCCCAATCTTTGGCTGTCGTGCCATTTGTTACACCGTAAGCCTTCAGCCAAGCTTCGTTCATCCGAAAGCCAAGGGCCTCCTGATCATCCCCGCCATATTCAATCCCTGAATTCTCCCCCCACAAAACGAGAGGAATTCCAAACCGAATTGCAATCTGTTGCGGAATTGCGAAGAGCGCAAGATGCATGGAAATCGCCATCGCCCCTTTCTCAATAAAGGTCCGCAGAGTCAGCTCTTTTTCAACTTTGGGGTTGATTGTAAAGTCAATGTGATCAACGCCTAGAGCAATTAAGTTGTTCAAGTTCCGCTGTCCGATTTCATTACGGGCTGGCGTATTCCAAGTGACGCATAATGGCTTGAGGCCATATTCGAGTGCTTTGATGGTTTGCCACGTGCTGTCCTTGCCACCAGAAACGGGAATGACACAGTCCCATTCCGCATTCTTGGCTTTTACTTCGCTCACTAAGTTTTGAAAATCTTGCTCGCGCTTTGTCCAATCAATATTCTCTTTTTTGTCACTCCATGAATGGCAAGCATTACAGCGGCCATCATCCATTATTTTGAGATTTGGGCGGGTGTCGGGAAGGATGCACGTGTTGCAGTATCTCATGCCGAAAACTCTTCCATAAAGATTTTAGAGCTTAGGAATGCGAAAAGGAATTTACTATCACTGTTCGGCAAGTCTGCATTGCTGATCAGTTCCTCAATCGGCTCTTTTTGTACGACATCCCAAATTGGGCTGTCCTGAAGAAGATAATTCCTGACCTTTTCGTTTTTCACATCAAGCAAATCAAATATGGGCGCGTTAAAGCCAACCTTGCGTTTGCTGTCTAAAATCGGGTCTGGGACAATGCCTCGCATCGCTTCACGTAGAACCATTTTTGCTTTCCCATCTTTGACCAAATGTTTGGTCGGAATACTGTTGGCAAATTCAAACAAATTGCGATCCAGAAACGGGGAGCGGTTCTCAATTGAAAAATACATCGCATTCAAGTCATCGTTATGCAGGCTGACCGGTGTTGTTTCGTGGAACAGCTCGTTCATCATGCGGTTTTGCAATAAACCTTCACGGAAGTATTTTTCCTCGAACGGCTCTTGCCATGGATGTTGCAGATATCCGCTATATTTTTCGCAGTTTAAATAAGCATGGCCGCGTTCGAATGGGTTTTCGATCATGGCATAGGGGTTTTTCAATATAGGATTGCGAACAATCGGCCCAATATCACGTTGCCAGTTCTCTACACTTTCCCGAAATAGTTTTTCATCATGGCGGACATCATAGAAATAGAGTAGCTGATGGTCAAAATACCCCGAAAACAATTCATCGGCGGCTGTCCCGCTGATAGAAATATGATAACCATGATCTGCGATCGATTTTTGCAAAATCCAGTTCAGATACATTGATATCGTAATCACCGGCGCGCCGTGATAGCGAATAATCGAGGTCAGGTTTTCAATAAAATTATCCGTCGATACCGGATAGCTGTCATGCTTAATATCAAGCTCTCTCACCCCGATATCAATCATATCCTGCTCTTCATAACGGCTGTCCTGGTTCACAATTGTAAAGCCGTGGACATCATAATCGAGCTCGCGCCTGGCAATACTGATTAATGAATTTGAATCAATGCCGCCAGACATGCAAAAGGCAATCGGTGTATCGGATCGCAACCGTTTTTGAACGCTGTCGATCAGAAGCTCCCGCGTTTTCTGGCGCGCATCTTCAAAACTCATATCGTCATTCACATTGATCTGCGGATGCCAATATCTGTATTCCCTTTGCGATCCACCAACCTGAAATTCCAAAACACTTGCTTTGGGCAGTGCTCTTACGTTGTCGAAAAACAGCTCTGATTGTTTGAAGAGGGATTTATAACCGTTTACCAAAAACCGAGAGATATGGTTCTTATTCGGCGCGAACTGCACGCCCGACAAATGCATCAGCGCATTCATCTCAGAAGCGAAATATAATTCATCCTTTGACGGTTGATAAATGTACAGCGGTTTTTCGCCAAACGGATCGCGGCTGAGCGTCAGAGTTTTGGTTTCTTTATCAAAATACGCAAAGGCCCACATACCTTCAACAATATTAAGCCCGGAGCTTCCCCACTCTTCTACAGCATGGATCAGGACTTCCGTATCGGAAGTGGTTAAGAAGCTATGTCCAAGCTTTTGAAGCTTTTCTTTAACTTCAAGATAATTATAAATCTCGCCATTATAGCTGATGATCTTATCTTTATAGGCAAATGGCTGATTAGCACGGGCATCAAAATCAATAATGTTCAGGCGCGTGTGCAGCAAAAAACACTGATTGTCCCCCAAATCAAACCTTGCAACATCCCTATTATCCGGGCCTCTCTGACCCAAGCTTTCCAAAGTTTTATCAATTTTAACCTGGTCAATATGACGTGGGCCGATATAGCCTGCTATTCCACACATTTTGGTATCTTTTGTTGGTGTTTAAGTTAAATAGCTTCCTTGGGAATTAAATGCCCCTTCGGCACATCCTGATTGACGGTTTTGCCGATCAAGCTCTTTAATTCTGTTGATGAGAATTCTTGCGCCGGGCGAGCATACATAAGATGCGCTTCGGATATTTGATCGCCTTGTTTGATATCAACGGCCGCAATGATCCCTTTTCGAATAGGTGTGCGCATGTCTTTTTCACAGGGTTGTACGGCTTTTTCTTTTGATCCTAAAGCAGCACGAATGTTTTTGGCGCGGCCAATAAACTCTTTTAAGTCACCTGCATCAAAAGAGAGTTCATGATCACGGAATTCCTGGTTTTCTTTTTGGTATGTGAAGTGCACCTCAATAATATCAGCACCAACAGCCACAGCAGCCAGACATGCATCCATGCCAATCACGTGGTTAGAGTACCCTACCCTCAAACCATAGCGGTCTTTTAAAAATGGGACAGATAGAATATTGGCCTGATCCATTGGCACTGGATAAGCCGCCACACAATGCATCAAGATCAGGTTTTTTTGTGTTGCTTCTTCCCCAACCTCATCACGGAACCAAGCAATTGCCTGATCAATTTCCTCAAGATCAGCAGCGCCTGTTGAAACAATAACAGGCTTGCCTGTCTTAGCCGCATTTCGAATAACGGGCTCGAATGTGATATCACCGCTTGCGATTTTAAAGGCCGGGCAATAAGGATTGAGTTTTTCAACCCAATCTTCAGATAATGGTGTCGAAATAAAACCAACATTGAGAGCTTCTGCTTGTTTGGCCAATTCCTGAAACTGTGCATCTGTTAAAGCAAAGCCTCCAACGCGCTTTAGCCGTGCGGCATCATTGGCTGCGGCATAGCGCTCCGGCGTGTATGATTGGAATTTCACAAAATCTGCACCGGCTTCCGCGGCCAAAACGACCATCTCCTTTGCTTTTTCAAAGTCGCCTTCGTGGTTCACGCCTATTTCAGCAATGATTGTAAATTCTGGAAACTGAAAGCTCATACGACCATAATCCTTTTGATATGAAATAAATCTGTATCCGTTGTGTTTACGCCATCAATAGCCGTAGGGCAACACTCTACACCATGGTTTTTAAGTGTTTGAATGACATTCTCGTCATAACAATGTTCCAGGCCCTCCGGATATGCAAAGTGAGATATATCATTAAGCCCCGCTTTTTGGATATAATCCAGACACGTAGCCACCTCATGGTCCAAATCTGACTGAGACAAATAGCTCATAATCGGATGGGAATGTGTATGCCCACCAATATCAAATAATTTATGGTCATGCATGGCTTTAACCTGTGACCACGTCATTTTCTGATCCAAGGGATCATCATTCGATTGCACGCGATCTAATTTTACCGCTTCAAACACCTCGTCGATCAACGCATTTGAATCTAGAAATGCCGCCTTATTTGTTTTGACGTATTGGCGGATGCGATCAAGACTATTGATTTTTTCTTTTATTGTTTCGATTGAAATTTCTTCAGAAAATATGGAA
>CAYGQP010000113.1:0-1447 GCA_964352115.1 uncultured Micavibrio sp.
CTTCATGACAACGGTTTTAATTCTAAGATTAGTTCGTTTATTTCCAAAATTAAAAACAAAATTATATGTCGAGAGAATTTTTAACCTTTGCAGAAGCCGAGGTAATAAAACAAGCATGGAAATAGACCCTTTTTTTTTACAAGCAAAGATGAAGATCTCTTGAAATCAGTAATTGCATCTCCAGAATTTAAATCCAAAGAGCCAGAAGAAGCATTTAAATATCTTGCGTCTCAAATGCCCGTCTCAACATTGGGAAATGTTATTCTTACTGTCAGCTCTGCCGTAATTGCTTTCGAATTATTCTTCTAAATATTATCCAGGATTACTTTACACCCTCAAATTTGCATTATGTAAATAAATAATGTAGTTTAATGCAGTTTTGTGAACTGGGAGAATAAAAAAATGAAACTGGGAATTACATTTACAGACGCGACTGGCACAGACGTTGCGAATGCTCTGGACGGGCTTAACAACATTGAATACATGCAAGGCATGACCGATGGTGTGCATCACGTTGTCGTAAGCAGCGATATTGAAATTGGCGTTATGCAAGGCCGCGGATATCAGGGCATAGAATTACCCGATGATGCGAATATCGTGAGTTACGCGAACGATGTAGACCCAATAGAGCCATTACAGATTGCCACTGTCCAAGCTGATACGCTTGAGACCACTAGCGCCGTCGCTTAAAAAATTTCGCCTAAAACGTCTCCGGCGGTGGGGCTTTGGATTTCGCGTAGTCCTGCGTGCCTTCGGTAATAACCTCATCGCCAGGCGCAATGTCTGTTAGCCCATAAACTGTATTATCGGCTTTCAGCTCATCATACAGAGACGCAAAATCCGCATAGGTTTCGTCAAAAAGCTGCTGAATGGACTCAATCACGAAATAAATTTGCTGATAATCATCAACGCGGTACTGGCTCTGCATCACTCGTTTCAGATCAAATTTGATCCGGTTCGGTGAGTCACTCTCCAGCGCAAACACAGTCTCGCCCGGCGATGACAATATCCCGGCACCATAAATCCGCAGCCCATCATCCGTATTCACAAGTCCAAATTCCACCGTATACCAATACAGCCGTGATAAATTCGTGATTGTACCGAATTCATGAGCGCGCAGCCCGCCCTCACCGAAGGCCTGCACGTAATCCGCAAAAACTGGATCGCTTAAGAGCGGTACATGTCCAAACACATCATGGAAAATATCGGGTTCCTGAATGTAATCGAGGCTATCCTTGGTACGGATAAAATTGCCTGCCGGAAATTTGCGCATCGAGAGCATTTTGAAAAACGGTAAATCAGGGATGAGACCCGCCACCGGGACCACTTCCCATCCGGTTTTTTCCTTCAAAACAGCGTTCACATCATCAAATTTGGGGATGCCATTCTTATCGATACCCAGATCGTCCACGCCCTTGAAATATTCATCGCAAGCCCGGCCCTTGAT
>CAYGQP010000113.1:1457-6152 GCA_964352115.1 uncultured Micavibrio sp.
CTCCGACTGGCGCTCATAAAGAATTTTCCAGACCTCATGATTTTCGGCCGTATATTCATCCCAGCCCTGATCCACAATATATTTCTGCCAATCATCCGGATTACCGTGACCGGTCGGGTTGCCTTCTTCCTGAACGAATTCTGCCTTCATACGAATACTCCTCGTCTTTTATGCGGCATCCTCTAATACAGGAGATGCCGGCCCATGAATCGCCTCTAAACCCGCCGGCGCATGAGGGTGGCTTTCTGGCGAAGCCATTTGAAATGCCTCTAATGCTAAACAACGTTTCTCAATATCACAGATTTTTGGGTAATTTTCCAATGAAACATGAAAGCGGCGCGCATTATAAAGCTGCGGTATAAGGCACACATCAGCCAGACTTGGCTTTTCACCGCATGAAAACACCGCGCCATCAGATACAAGCGCCTCATACGCTGCAAATCCTTCATGCATCCAATGGGCCATCCAGCCTTGCGCTTCGTCCGGGGATTGCCCCATATACCCCTTCCAGACCTTGGGAATGTTTAGCGGCGCAACCTCGCAGGCAATGATGTCCGCGAGTTGACGAATATGAGCTTTTTGTGCAGCATCCCCGTATATCAGCGCTGGACCGGCCTGCGTTTCATCCAGATATTCGATAATCGCCAAGGATTGAGAAAGCTTAACGGTGCCATCGGCCAATACAGGCACAAATCCTTGCGGATTGATCTTCAAAAATTGCTCAGATTTTTGCTCACCTTTAAGCAAATCAACATGCACAATATCATACGCCACCGCCTTAAGCGCCAGTGCAATCCGCACGCGGTAGGAGGATGAGGAACGGTAATAATCGTATAGCGTGATCAATTTTTATAATCCAAATTTATTCAGTATTAGGCAAAGAGGTTTTTGCTGTGGTCAGGCGTAAGTCGCAAAATGTAGAGCCCGAACCTGAGCGACGAAACAACAACACCACAGCGAAAAAATCGAAGCCTAAGCAGCCTTTTTCGCAGCGTTGTATTGAACAACTTCCTGCTCAATCGCGCCAAAAATCGATTTCCCGTCCGCATCCAGCATTTCAATGCGGATAGTATCACCAAATTTCATAAACGGCGTGCTTGGCTTGCCATCTTCGATTGTTTCAATCATACGAATTTCAGCAAGACAACTATAGCCAACACTGCGGTCCTTATTGGAAATCGTACCCGATCCAATAATCGTCCCTGCGCCCAGAGGCCTTGTTTTTGCGGCATGTGCAACCAACTGACCAAAGCCGAACTGCATATCTTCGCCCGCATTCGGACGTCCAACCTGCTTGCCGTTATACGTTGAAAGCAATGGCAAATGCAGCTTGCCGTCCTTCCACGCTTCGCCCAGCTCATCAGGCGTAACAGCCACGGGTGTAAAGGCGCTCGGCGGCTTACCGTTGAAAAAACCGAACCCCTTGCCCAGTTCTGCCGGAATCAGGGCGCGATGCGTGACATCATTCATCAGCATCACAAGCTGAATATGCTTCAGCGCCTCTTCCGGCGTTACCGCCATCGGCGTATCATCAACAATCACGGCCACTTCGGCTTCAAAATCAATGCCAAACTTCTCGCTTTCAGCCGGGATATCATCCATCGGTCCCATAATCGTATCGGACACGGCCTGATACATCAGGGGGTCATGCAAAAATTCTGGCGGCATTTCCGCATTACGCGCCTTACGCACCAGCTCAACATGGTTCAAATATGCTGACCCATCGGCAATCTGATACGCGCGCGGCAAGGGGGAAGCGCATTTAGCAGGATCAAACGCTTCAATCGTGGCAACACTCAGGGAATCACCAATCCCTCGCTCTTCAAGTTTTTCAGCAGTTTCCTCGATACGGCCCTTCACGTAATCCCAAGCATCCAGTGCGCCTTGCATCGTTTCTGGAATTTCGCCATTGGCCTCATGGCCAAACACGCATTTTGTTAAGTCATTTGAAACAACCATGAGCTTCCCGTCACGGCCGTGTTTATACGATGCTAATTTCATGTGTATCTCCTTTATAGATTAGAGTCATTTCGAGCGCAGTCTAGAAATCCAATTTGATTCCTAATTGCTGAGCAAATTCGCAATAACAAAATTTTTATGCCGCCTCTCCAGCGTCCTTATCCTCAAGCACACCGCGGCGAATTTGATCAAGCTCAATCGACTCAAACAGCGCCTTGAAGTTCCCCTCACCAAAGCCTTCGTTGCCCTTGCGCTGGATAATTTCAAAAAACACCGGGCCAATCGCGTCCTGCGTGAAAATCTGCAGCAAAATGCCCTCAGACTGCCCGCCAATGGCGCCATCATCGCTTTCCGCCGCGCCATCAACCAGAATTTTCAACTCCTGCAAACGTTCCAAGTCTTCACCATGGCCAGGCACACGGGCATCAACGGCCTCATAGTACGTATCGGGCGTATCCTGCAGCGGCACACCATTGGCCTTTAAGCCCTCAACGGTCTCGTAAATATCGGACGTCCCCAACGCAATGTGCTGAATTCCCTCACCCTTAAAGCGTTTCAGAAATTCCTCAATCTGCGACTTGTCATCAGAGCTTTCATTCAATGGAATGCGTATCTTGCCACATGGTGACGTCATCGCCTTGGATTTCAAACCCGTCAGCTTACCCTCAATGTCAAAGAATCGGATCTCGCGAAAATTAAAAATGCGCTCGTAAAAATCAGCCCAAACATCCATATTCCCGCGGTTCACATTATGTGTCAGGTGATCAATATATGTTAGACCATTGCCCTTCGGGTTTTTATCGGCGCTCGTGAATTCAAAATCACGCTCATAAAAGTTGCTGTCATCAACAAAATAAAGCAATGAACCGCCAATACCCTTGATCGCCGGAATATCATCACCCATTGATCCGCCATGACCAGTTGCCGCCTCTGCACCGTTCTTCAGTGCTTCTTCGTATGCGAATTTCGCATCCGCAACTTTGAACGCCATCGCACTCGCACCGCCATGATGTTCCGCAACAAACTCAGCGGATTGACCGCTCTTTTCCTTGATCAACAAGAAATTGATGTCCCCCTGACGATACAAAACAACGTCGCGCTCCTTGTGTGTGGCGACGGGTGTAAACCCAAACTGCGTAAAGAGCGTGTGAAGCTCCTGATCATCACCCGCATATTCGACGAATTCAAATCCATTGGTTTTAAGTGGGTTTTCAAAGAGATCGGTCATGATTAGACATCCTGTTTTGTGTTGAAAAGCTCAGATACCCTAGTGAATCTTCTTCGCAATTGCAAGGTAAGTAAATGTTGACTTAAGGGCTACAGTCGGACAGATTATTGCCACTACAAAGCGCCAGCTGATAACAAAAGGACCGCCAAAATGGCTCTGACATTCTCCTATCCTGATTTTTCTGATCATCCTGACTTTGACAGCCATGAAAAAGTTCTGAAGGCCGAAGATCCAGACATAGGCTTTAAATGTTTTATTGCCCTTCACAATACACAGCTCGGCCCCGCCCGCGGTGGTTGCCGCTATTGGCCAAACTATGAAAACGAAGATGCAGCAATTCGCGACGCCCTTCGCCTTTCTCGCGGCATGACTTTCAAAAACACGCTCGCGAACTTACCCCATGGCGGCGGCAAAACGGTGATTATGGGCGTTCCGGGCACAACAAAACCTACACGTGAAATCATGCTGGCCTTGGGACACGCGCTAAATGAACTGGGCGGAATATACGAAACCGGCGAAGACGTCGGCACATCCGCCGAAGATTTCCAGATCGCCTTTGAGGTCACAAAAAACGTTCGCGTACGCTCTATGGAGCAGGAAAACAACCCTAATATTGCGGGCGGTGATCCATCCCCCTACACCAGCTACGGCATATATTGCGGCATTAAGGCTGCGGTAAAAAATCAGCTGGACCGCGATGACCTGAACGGCATTTCATTTGCCGTAAAGGGTCTGGGCCACGTTTCATATCCGCTTTGTGAAATGTTGCACAAGGACGGCGCTATTTTATTTGTTGCAGACCTTGATGAAGCCAAGGTGCAAAACGCGGTCAGGGATTTCGGCGCAACAGCCGTATCCCCCCTGGACATCATAAAACAAGATGTCGATGTATATTGCCCATGCGCACTTGGCGGCGACATCAATGATCATACAATTGATACGCTCAAGGCGTCTATCATCGCAGGCGCGGCCAATAACCAGCTCGCGAAACCCGAACATGCCCAAACCCTCCATGAGCGGGGCATCCTATACGCCCCCGACTACGCGATTAACGCAGGCGGCGTCATCAATGTTGTCCTGACCGGCCTGCCAAAGGACGACGTCATGAAGCGCGTTGGCCGCATTTACGATACCTTGCTCGAGATTTTCCAGCGCTCAAAAGCTGAAAACCGCAACACCGCCGTCGTGGCCGACACGATTGTCTTTGAGCGCCTCGCAAAGGCCCAAGATCATTCATCAGACAATTTCGAGGTCGCGGCACAATAAAGTCGCTGCACAATAAATACACCCACGCGCAGCCTTTTTGTTTCAATTCAGGCCGCAACTGCGACATACTCAGGTCATGAAAATTGTGTTTTATTCATCGTATCCGCTTTTTGCAGGCTCACAAAAAATGGCCCTGCAAATCTGCGAACAGATGACAAAACGCAACCATGAAACGATTGCACTTGCACCCGATGAAACGGAATATTTCAAGCGCGCTCGCGGCCTCGGCCTCAATTCATATT
>CAYGQP010000114.1:0-6120 GCA_964352115.1 uncultured Micavibrio sp.
TCTTTCTGATGTGTCAAAAATCCTTAATATATTGAAAAAAAACGGGATTACGCGCGTTTTAGTAGAGGGCGGTGCAAAGGTTCATGCGTCATTTTTGCACTCCGGCCTGGTGGATCGCATACTTGTGTTTCGCGCCCCTATAGTCATGGGCAGCGATGCCCTTAGCGGCGTTGATTCACTTGATATTGAGCGCATGAGCGATGTTTATGGTTTTAAATTGCAAAAAACACGGCGTTTAGGCGAAGATTTACTGGAAATCTATGCGCCAAAGGGCTAAGTAAATGCCATGTTTACAGGCATCATTCAAGATATTGGCACAATTAAGTCCATCCGCCGCGAGGGGGATTGGCATATTGTCATCAAAACCGCCATGGATTTAACGAACACGCCCATTGGGGCGTCCATTTGTTGTTCGGGATGTTGCCTGACCGTTGTCGAAAAGGGCAATGATTGGTTCAGCGTGGATGTGTCTGGTGAAAGCTTATCCAAAACCAGTATCGGATCATGGAAAGAAAGCGCACGCATTAATCTTGAGCCGTCTCTTAAGCTCGGTGATGAGCTTGGAGGGCACTTTGTGTTCGGCCATGTTGATGGTCTGGCCACCATTCAATCTATCGAAAAGGAAGGCGACTCCCACCGTGTGAAGATCAAGGTACCCGAAGGCTATGCTGATTTTGTGGCCGCCAAGGGTTCCGTATCTCTGGATGGTATTTCATTGACCGTAAATCACGTGAATGGTGATGTTTTTGATGTGAATATTATTCCTCATACGTGGGGGCAAACGACGCTGTGTGATCGCGGGGTTGGTGATACGCTCAATTTTGAAGTTGATATGCTAGCACGTTACGTTGCTAAACAGCTCGGCCAAACAAGGAAAGCTGCATGAAAAGTGTTTCGAAACATGAAATTAAGGACGCACGTTTAAAATCTTCCGATCAGGCTGTTTTATCTTCCATTAATGAAATCATCGAAGACATGAAGGCCGGAAAGCCTGTCATCATTGTTGACGACGAGGATCGCGAAAATGAGGGGGACCTTATCATTGCGGCCGAAATGGCGACTCCGGAGAATATTAATTTTATGGCCAAGGAGGGCCGTGGCCTGATTTGCCTGCCTATGGAGCGTCAAATGGTTGAACGACTGGGGCTTGAGCTTATGGGGCGCGGTGATAACAAACGGCACCAAACGGCCTTTACAGTGTCCATTGAGGCCAAGGAGGGCGTGACCACAGGTATTTCCGCCGCAGACCGCGCGCATACGATCAAAACCGCTATTGATCCGGTTAAAACATCGAGTGATATCGCGACTCCGGGTCATGTATTTCCGCTTTTGGCTCGTGATGGCGGTGTTTTGGTCCGCGCGGGCCATACGGAAGCTGCGGTTGATTTATCCCGCCTTGCCGGATTTTCCGGTGCCGGGGTTATTTGTGAGATTATGAATGATGATGGCACCATGGCGCGCCTGCCGGACCTGGTGGGATATGCCCAAAGGCACAATCTGAAAATTGGAACAATCGAAAGCCTGATTGCGCATAGACGTGAAAAAGAGTGCTTAATCAAGAATATACATGAGCAAGCTTTTTCAAGTGCTTATGGGAACGGGTTTAAGCTTTACCTTTACAGAAGCAGTATTGATGAAGCCGAACATATTGCGCTCGTGAAGGGTGATATTAAAGCCTTCGATGACCCTGTTCTGGTCCGCATGCATGCCGTGGATATCCTTGGGGATATTTTAGGGTATAAAAAAGAACCAACCAGCGGCAATATTCTGCAAAAATCAATAGAGATGATTGACCGGGCAGGGCGAGGGGTTGTCGTCATACTGAGAGAAAATAACCCGCAAGCCCTTTCAAATCGCCTCAAAAATGAAGCCCAGCCGGACTCAAACAAGAAAAAGCCAGATCTTCGCAATTATGGGATTGGTGCGCAGATTTTGAAGGATCTTGGTGTTAAGTCCATGACATTATTGACCAATAACCCCAAGCATGTGGTTGGTTTGGATGCCTATAATCTGGATATCGCCGGATATCAGGAGGTCTCATGAGCCACATTTTAATCGTCGAGGCCCGGTTTTATGAAGATATCGGTGATTTGCTCGCTAAGGGGGTCACAAATACGCTTGATGATGCAGGCGTGACCTATGATCGCATTGAGGTCCCTGGCGCTTTGGAAATACCGGGTGCAATTAAAATAGCTGCAAAATCAGGCAAATATGATGCATTTATAGGCCTGGGCTGCGTGATTCGCGGCGAAACCTATCACTTTGAAGTTGTGTGCAACGAAAGCGCACGCGGCCTGATGGATTTGGCTGTTCATCATGATCTGATCATCAGCAATGGCATTTTAACGTGTAATACAACGGAACAAGCGATTGTCAGAGCCGATCCCAAGCAAAAAAACAAGGGTGGCAGTTTTGCGCATGTGGCTTTGGAAATGATTGAAACAAAAAAGAAAATGGAGAGTTCGAAGTGAGTGCGCCGCAAATAAAACCATCACCAAAGGCATCCGCATTATCAGCTCGCCTTATGGCTGTTCAGGCTGTATATCAAGCGATGTTGAATGACCAAAAATTCACCGAGGCCGGGAAAGAATATTTGGACCATCGCATAAGCATGGAAGTTGAGGGCGAGGAGATGGTAGAGCCTGACCGCAAGCTTGTCACGCAAATCGTACGTGGCGTTGAGGATCGTTTCGAAGACCTTAAGTCATTGTTAAATCATCACTTGTCGGCAAAGTCGAACACGCCGGAATCGTTGATTCAGGCCATTCTGGTTTGTGGATTTTATGAAATTCTGGAACATAAAGAGGTCGATATTCCCATTATTATCAATGATTACCTTAATGTATCCCATGGGTTTTTCGGCAAGGGCGAAGCCGGACTTATTAATGGTATTCTGGATAACGCCGCAAAATCTCTCAGAGACTCCTAGCTTTACATATAAGTACAATTTTACATATTTGTAATCCAACATTAACCATTTACCATATATAATAATTAATATTGGGTTCATATAAAAATTTTAGGGTGTGTAAATCATGAGAATTATAATTATGGCAGTCGCAGTGCTTTTAGTACTTGGCGGCGGTGGTGCTGGGGCTTATTTCTATCTTAATCAAACAGCAGAAGCATCAGTTAGCGATGAAGAGGGTAACCATACTGAGGTTGCCAAGGATGATCACAAGAAAAAAGATAAACACAGCGGACACTCCGAATTTGTCGAGCTTGATCCGCTTATTCTTCCAATCGTCGATAACAATGGCGTAAGCCAGGTCGTAAGCATTGTTGTTGCTCTTGAAGTTGGTGATGCAGCGGCCGCGAGCGAAGTGGATCGTCTCAAGCCGAGAATCAAGGATGCATTTATTCAGGATATGTATGGTGTGTTGAACAGACATGCTGCCCTCAAAGGCGGCGTTATTCAAGTGAGTGTGCTCAAAGAACGATTAAATAAAATGAGCGCAAAAGTTCTGGGAGAAGATGTGGTTCATGACGTCCTGCTTCAGGTCGTTCAACAAAGACCAATCTAGGACTCTCTGTACAGTTTTTAGATGTGAACCCTCTATTACATCATTGACTTTTCGGCCCTTCGGGGCCGTTTTTTTTGAGACTTATCCTTTGTCTTTTTAACAAAAATAATGATTTAGCCTTTTATATTACGCCCCACGGGGCTAAAATGTCGCGGTTTACAGCATGTGTTTTCATGTGTATACATCTTGCTGCTTTATTCACTGCACAAATAAGTAAAAAGTTAACGAAAAGGATAATAAAGGTATGGACCCTGTTTATATTGTTATTGGCGCATGCGGCTTGCTTGCATTGCTTTACAGCGCCATGGCATCAATACAAATTATGAAGGCCAGTACGGGCAAAAAGAAGATGCAAGAAATTGCAGAAGCTATTCAGGAAGGCGCTGCCGCTTACCTGAACCGGCAGTACCGCGCCATTGGATTTGTTGGTGTTATTGTTGCGATCTTGCTCTACGTCGTTTTGGGCTGGCATGTCGCTCTTGGTTTTGTCATTGGTGCCGTTTTATCAGGTATCGCAGGATATGCAGGCATGGTTGTGTCTGTTCGTGCGAACGTGAGAACAACGCAGGCCGCAACGGAAAGCCTCAAAAAAGCATTGAACATAGCCTTTAAAGCTGGCGCAATCACCGGAATGTTGGTGGTCGGCCTTGGTCTACTTGGCGTTTGGGGATATTACTTTGGCCTTCAGCAGCACCTGGGTGTCGCTGAGCTATCTGGTGACGCGCGCTTGACAGAGCTTCGTGTGATCCTCGAAGGACTTGTTGCTCTTGGTTTTGGTGCCTCCTTGATTTCGATCTTTGCACGCTTGGGCGGCGGGATCTTCACAAAGGGTGCGGATGTCGGCGCTGACCTTGTTGGTAAGGTCGAAGCAGGTATCCCTGAGGATGATCCACGCAACCCTGCGGTAATTGCCGATAACGTTGGCGATAACGTTGGTGACTGTGCGGGTATGGCTGCTGATTTGTTTGAAACATATGCCGTAACGGTTGTTGCGACGATGTTGATTGCCTTTAGCGTCTTCGCAGCCTCTTCTGTGGAATCAATGATGCTTCTGCCTTTGATTATTGGTGGTATTTCAATCGTTGGATCTGTGATTGGCACATTCTTTGTTCGTCTTGGAAAGTCAGAAAACATCATGGGCGCCCTGTACAAGGGTTTCATTGCCAGTGCGGTATTTTCCGCTGCGGGCATTTATGCGCTTTTGGTTTATGGCGGCGAATACTTCCCGGACAATCATGTGTTGATCAATGGTGAAATTCTGACGAACATGGATATTCTATTCTGTGCATTGACTGGCTTGGTCGTGACAGGATTGCTGATCTGGATCACAGAATACTACACATCAACAGAATTTCGTCCGGTGCGCAGCATCGCGAAAGCCTCTGAAACTGGTCACGGTACAAACGTGATTCAGGGTCTGGCGATCTCCATGGAAGCCACTGCGGTTCCTGTGTTGATTATCTGCGGTGGTATCTGGGTGGCCTTTACACTGGCTGGCCTGTTCGGTATTGCAATTGCAGCCACGGCAATGTTGTCATTGGCCGGTATGGTTGTTGCGCTTGATGCCTACGGCCCGGTAACCGACAATGCTGGCGGTATTGCTGAGATGGCTGAGCTGCCAAAGAAAGTTCGTACAACGACGGATGCTTTGGACGCGGTTGGTAATACAACAAAGGCTGTGACGAAAGGCTACGCAATCGGTTCTGCTGGTTTGGCTGCGCTTGTTCTTTTTGCGGGTTACACCGAGGAGATCAAGCATTACCTGCCTCAGCTTGCGGACATTGAATTCCGTCTGACCGACCCATATATTGTTATTGGTCTGTTTATCGGCGGTATGTTGCCATACCTGTTTGGTGCGATGTCTATGACGGCTGTTGGCCGTGCTGCGGCTTCTGTTGTTGTCGAAGTTCGTCGCCAGTTCAAGGAGATCAAGGGCATCATGACCGGTAAGGCAAAGCCTGAATATGGCCGTGCAGTTGACATGCTGACGCAAGCTGCAATCAAGGAGATGGTTCTGCCTTCACTCTTGCCTGTGGCCGCGCCTGTCGTGTTGTTTGGCGTTGTCTACCTGATCACAGGCGAGCTTGAGCCTGCGTTCCAGACACTTGGCGCGATGCTCCTTGGGACGATTGTCACAGGTCTATTCGTAGCGATCTCCATGACTGCCGGCGGTGGTGCTTGGGATAACGCGAAGAAGTACATCGAAGATGGCCATCATGGCGGTAAGGGCTCCGATGCCCACCATGCGGCTGTGACAGGTGATACGGTTGGCGACCCGTACAAGGACACAGCCGGTCCCGCCGTTAACCCACTCATTAAGATTGTCAATATCGTGGCGATCCTGCTGGTGGCCGTTGTTGCGAAGTTCGTGGTTGGCTAATCCACCTAGATATACAGATGAAGAAAAAGCCCTGCAGTATTGCGGGGCTTTTTTGTATTCAAAAACAACAAAGAAAGAAAAAATGCTTATTCTTGCCCGCCTAATTGGCTCTGGTTGAACTTTCCAAGATTACCAAAGAATTCCTGAATAATCGTAGTCTGATGGCCTTGTGTGGGCGTCTTTGTGCCATCAATGGGAACTCGAACGCGTTCGTTA
>CAYGQP010000115.1:0-6094 GCA_964352115.1 uncultured Micavibrio sp.
CTTGTTTTTGGACGACTTTAGCCAGTTCCAGTTGTTCTTTTGTTTTTGTGCCCGTCAAAACATGAGCCTCTGGGATATTGGGGGTGACGATGGTGACCATAGGCATAAGGGTGTCGCGCAACGCACAAATAACCTCCTGACCCACCAGAACATCACCGCTTTGTGCCACCATGACCGGATCCAAAACAACAGGGATGTTATTGCAGTATTTTAAAAAATCACAAATTATTTCAACGGCCTGGACATCGCCAATCATGCCAATTTTAATCGCGTGTATTTCGATATCATCCTGAAGGGCGAGCAATTGATCGTGCAAAAAAGACGCGGGCGGCGTATGTACCGCCTGTACGCCTTGTGTGTTTTGCGCAGTCAGAGCCGTGATCGCGCTCATTCCATGCGCGCTCAGGGCCGCAAATGTCTTTAAATCCGCCTGAATACCTGCGCCGCCAGATGCATCGGACCCTGCTATACTCAGAACATTGGGTACGAAAGCCTGCATCATGCCGCGCGCTCCTGACGGGCACGGGATACCGCCAAAACAAACTTCTCTGCTTGTGATTTTGGGGATCCAGCCTCGCTGATCGCGCGCATCATCGCCACGCCATGCGCACCAGCATCAATAACCTGCGCGGCGTTTTCCGGCGTTATACCGCCAATTCCAACAACGGGTAAAGGGCTTAGCGCTACAAGGTCAGCGAATTTCCCAGCCCCTAATACCGGCTTGCCCTTATCCGTTTTGGTCTCAAAAAAAGGGCCGGTACCGATATAATCGACAATATTAGGATCAACATCTTTGATGTGGTCCTCGGTAAAGGCCGTTAAGCCGATAACTTTATGAGGCCCAAGAAGCTTGCGCGCCTCATCGGTTGCGATATCGCCCTGACCGATGTGAACACCATCCGCGTCAATTTCGATTGCTATATCGGCATAATCATTGATTAAAAATGGCACATTATATTGATCTGTAATGGCTTTTATAGCTTTGGCTTGATCGGCTATATGGTCTTTTTGATCTTGTTTATTCCTCAATTGAACGAGAGTAATACCGCCCTCCAATGCCTGCAGCACAACATCTGTGAGATCACGCCCCCTGCAGAGGGCCGGGTCAGCAACGAAATATACTGATAAATCTATAGCTTCACGCATCGTGCTTGGTCCTTATTCTTGTCCCGCTGTGTTTTGGGGCCTTGTAATTTTTCATGCATTTGATACGAACGATAAACATCATCGTTTATATATGTGACGCTTGTAGCAGAAAAATACGAACGAACAAAGAACCAACAAGGGATATAAGTGCATCATGGTCGACACTGTTCAACAATCTGTTCAGGATTACTATTCAAAAACGCTAAAAACGACCGATGATCTTCAAACGTCTGCCTGTTGTCCGGTTGGCACAATGCCGAAACACTTGCTCCCTTACATTCAAAATATCCATGATGATGTTCAGGCAAAATTTTATGGGTGCGGCGCCCCTCTTCCATACGAATTGAGAGGATTAAGCGTTCTTGATCTCGGATGCGGCACTGGCCGTGATTGTTTTTTATTGAGCCAACTGGTCGGTCAAACAGGTACAGTCATTGGTGTTGATATGACCGATGATCAACTTCAAACTGCTCGCGACACACTGCAATGGCACACTGATAAATTTGGCTATAATCGGCCAAATATAGAATTCATGACGGGATTTATGGAAGATCTCGACACACTCGGAATCGAAGATGAGAGCATTGACCTCGTTATTTCAAATTGCGTTTTTAACTTGTCAGCCAATAAGCCAAAGCTATTCTCTGAAATTTTCAGGGTACTAAAGCCCGGAGGCGAATTATACTTCTCTGACGTATTTGCCGATCGGCGCCTATCAAAAGAAATACAAAATGACCCAATTCTATGGGGTGAATGCCTCGGCGGTGCTCTATACATTGAGGACTTCAGGCGCTTAATGCACCATGCTGGATGCGCAGATTACCGGGTGATGTCAGGTGCGCGTATCACGGTGAATAACCCGGCATTGGAAAATCGCGCTGGCGGCGCGCAGTTTTCCTCCATCACCATGCGCGCCTTTAAACTTGAACTCGAAGATCAATGCGAAGACTATGGACAGACCGCGCAGTATCTTGGAACAATTGAGCATTGTCCCGAGCGCTTTATTCTAGACAATCATCACGAATTTCCGACCAAAGCCGTTATTCGCGTATGCGGCAACACAGCAGATATGCTGTCAGAAACCAGGCTTGCCAAACATTTTAATATTAAAGGGGACAAATCCTGTCATCTCGGGTTATTTGATTGTGCAACAGACAAGACCGCAGCCGTGGCAGCATGCTGTTGATTATCATAAAGGAATAGCATGGAAAAACTTTGTATTATTGGCGGCTCAGGCCTTTATAATATTGATGAGCTTGAGGTCATAAAACAACATGATATTGTCACGCCTTTTGGCAAACCATCCGGTATGATAACCGAGGGAAAGTATAGCAATTCCAATCCCATATTGTTTATATCGAGGCATGGAGAAGGTCATGCACTTCTACCGCACGAGGTGAATTACCGCGCCAACATCTGGGCCTTAAAAAAACTAGGCGGTCGGCAAATTATAGGTTTTTCTGCGGTGGGAAGTTTAAAAACAGACATTAAACCCGCGCAAATGGCCATAATTAGCCAATACATTGATTTAACAAAAGGAATTAGATCTCAAAGCTTTTTCGGAAACGGGGTTATCGCTCACATAAGTTCAGCGCGCCCGGCTTGCCCCGCCCTGAGCGAAGATATAAAAGCAGCAGCAAGCCTGCTAGATATGCCGCTTCATGAAAATGCTACCTATGCATGCGTTGAGGGGCCGCGCCTTGGCACAAAAGCCGAAAGCCATTTCTTGAGGCATATTGGAGCAGATGTTGTGGGTATGACCAATGTGCCCGAATGCTTTCTGGCACGCGAGGCGCAAATGGCTTATTGCACCATAGGAATCGTAACAGATTACGATTGCTGGCTTGAAGACCCAGAACAACATGCCCAAGCCGACCAGATGGTCGCTCTTTACATGGAAAACATCGACCGTGTGAAAGCCCTGCTCCAAAAACTCTCAACAACGAAGCTCTCGCCGACCCCCGAATGGATAACGCAATGCCTGAACAGCGCCATTGTGTCTGAACCCAAACATATCACGAAAGAACACGAAGCATGGCTGAACGTTCTCAAACGATAGACCTGTCACACATCAGCGTTATTATACCAATGTCTGAAACGGAACCTATTCCTACATCCCTGATTCAGGCTCTACAGGCCACAAAAATTGAAATCATTTTCTCGCGAGCGGACACCAGGGCGAAAGCCCTTAATGCCGGAGCAAGGAAATCCACACGTGAATACTTATGGTTTTTACATGCCGATAGTCAGATTGACTATTTTGGCTTAAACTGGCTAAGTCAAAAATTGCAAATATTTTCTCAAAGCTTAAATTTCTTTAAGTTATCATTCCTAAGGGACGGCCCGATTTTGACCAAACTTAATAGTATTGGTGCGAATCTTCGCGCTCGTATGTTTGGCGTGCCGTTTGGGGACCAGGGATTTTGCATGCATAGGCATCTGTACGAAAAAATAGGTGGCTTTCCGGAAGACGTACAATATGGAGAAGATCATGTATTTGTTTGGCGCGCTCGTCAAAACGGTATTCGGCTTTATGAAATTCCTGCGATCATTAAAACGTCTGCACGGCGCTATCGACAGAACGGTTGGTTGAAAACAACATGGCGCTATCAATGCCTTTGGATCAAACAGGCCTGGCCCGAGTTTTTGATTTTGATGAAAACGAGGTAGAGTAGTTTTATGACTTCTGATCTAAATGCCATTGCCGTTTTTGTAAAAACACCAAATTTGAGCCCGATCAAAACACGCCTTGCGGAAACCATAAACGATCAAAATGCGCTTGAATTTTATGGCCTGTCTCTTGAGGCGATCCAAGAAACCTTAAATATGATTTCTGCAAAAAAATATTGGGCCGTCGGGGAACAAGACGGGCTTCATCATCCTGCATGGGAAAAATGGTCCTCACTGTGGACCGGTGATGGGGATTTGGGCCAGCGACAAAGCCATGTTTACAATCAACTCATTGAAAAACATGAAAAAATTATTTTTCTGGGCGCTGATTGCCCACAGATTTCCAGCGATTTTATCCATGATGCGTTTCAGCAGCTAGATGAATATGACATTGTTATTGGGCCCGCACAGGACGGTGGGTATTATCTGTTTGGTGGAAAAAACCCAATAAACACAGACATATGGACTGGAGTGACCTATTCACAGGATACGACAAAGCAACAGCTTTGTGATGCGCTCGGCGGGTCCATATACGAACTTGACCATCTATGTGACGTTGATACCGTTCAGGATTTGCCAAAAATGATTCACCAAATGCCGCATAACGCGACATCAACGCAGATTAATTTGACGAGATGGGCCATTGAATTGCTGGAACGCTAAACCCGCACAGCTTAGACGTTTTTTATTTTTCATTACGATACGGAGCAGCTACCGCCACCCAGTACACAGAATTTAGCGCAATGCTTATGGTTCAGGTAAACACGGCTATGTGATTTTTTGAGTGTGTTTCCCAACTCAAACTCATCCTCATAGGCCAAAAGCGTACACGCAAGTACGGCAGGCTTGTCTGATCCCTTACGCTTTACGACCATTCTGGATGTCGCACACATCATATCCTCTGGTTTTACGCCCAATATGCCCCAACACGCTGTCGTGATTTCAGGGATTTCTGCGTTTTCATCCATTTCAGGGAAAAGGATCAATGATTCGCGATTATATGCGTCAATTTTTACAGTTTCTTTTTGAAACAATGTAGCAAAGCCTGCCCTCAAATCCGACTCTGTCTCGCCCCAACGCGTTCTGCCGGCGGCACTGATGTTAAAATCATGATCGGATAGCCACTTTAAGCCCTTCATCATTGGATTCCAGCTAGCCGTGCCACGCTCTTGCTCATGAAAATGTTTACTAAAGTGATCAACAGAAACCCGAATAGACAAGCGGGAACCATATAAATCCCGCAAGCTCAGTAAATCGTCAGCACATTTTTCCATGGGGCGCATGGCATTCGTTAGCACCAGCACATTAAATCCCCGAAACAGACATTCAGAGAGCATTTTCATGAAATCGGGGTTCATGAACGGTTCCCCGCCTGTAAATGCTATTTCACGTGTCGGCAAGCGCTCTTGCATGATTTCATCAAGATATTCGCGCACCTCATCAACGGTTATATAGACAAGTCGATCATTTTTAGGCGTTGATTCAATATAGCAGTTTTCGCACGCAAGATTACAAAGCGTACCGGTATTAAACCAAAGCGTTTCAAGCGTTTTTAAGTCTACAAACGCCCTTGGATCCCCCGATTCAGTCACCTTAGGGTCGGAAAACTTGTCTTTTTTAAGTTGCATTTATATGCCAAAGACCAGATACGCAGATTAAACGGTCAATGCCTCATTTATCAGTTTTTCCTGCTGTTCAGTGTGGCGGCTCAAAAGACCAGTCGCCGGGGCCGCAGCAGGAGCACGGCCTATGTATTTAGGACGGCCAGCCGCATGAGAAGCTTCTGACAATGTATCCTCAATCCAAGGGGCAACCGTTGACCAGGCACCCTGGTTTTTCGGCTCTTCCTGGCACCAGACAATATCAGCATTGCTGAATTGCGCTAAATCCTTGGCAAGATCGCTTTGAGGGAAAGGATAAAGCTGTTCAATACGTATAATATGTATGTCGTCAATGTTACGCTCATTGCGGGCTTGATAGAGGTCGTAATAGAGCTTACCGGAACACAAAATTACGCGCTTCACCTTCTTGCCTTCGGCGAGTGTTTCGTGATCATCGTCCCAAAGGAAACGGTGGAAGCTGCTGCCGGTTACAAAATCCTCTTTCTTGGACACAGCAAGCTTGTGACGGAGCAATGATTTGGGTGTCATGAGAATAAGTGGCTTGCGGAATTCGCGCTTCATTTGACGGCGTAGAATGTGGAAATAATTTGCTGGCGTCGTACAGTTACAGACCTGCCAATTATCCTCGGCAGCGCCTTGTAAGAACCGCTCAAGGC
>CAYGQP010000116.1:0-6085 GCA_964352115.1 uncultured Micavibrio sp.
GGTGAAAGGTTGCACCGCTCAATTGTGCCTCTGAAAGATTGGCGTTGGTCAGCGTCGTGAATGATAAATCACACCCTGATATATCAGCGCCGTCGAGGTTTGCGCCGATAAGGTTTTGGCGTTTGAGATTTGCATTTTTGAGGCTGATGTTATCCTCCAGGGCCGCTTCTATGCAGTTCTTATAGGTTTTAAACGCCCCGTCAAACAATAGTTTTCCGTCAAGATTGAAAATTGTATACGCATTCATTGTAGTACTCTCCCACAGTTACAATTATTGATACTTTGCAAGTTTATTTATTCTTTTTTAGATGGAAAAAATAATTTTTACAACCAATAGTTGATAAAAATAATGGGCATCTTGATTTTTATCTTCTTTAACGATAAGCCAAGCGCCTTGTGAAAATTACGACAAGCATTACATTTAATTTATGAATGAACCCACATCATTGCTATCGGGCGCGGATACGATTCGCAGCTACGTGAAGAAACTGCCAGAGACACCCGGGGTTTACCGCATGTTGGCTGAAAACGGCGATGCGCTTTATGTCGGTAAGGCCAAGGCGCTGAAAAGGCGCGTATCAAGCTATACGCAGACAGCAAAGCTCCCGCTGCGGTTGAGACGCATGGTGGCGCTAACAAAATCTATGGAATTTGTTCACACACATACTGAAGCCGAGGCTCTGCTTTTGGAAGCCAACCTCATTAAAAAGCTAAAACCTCGCTATAACATTTTACTGCGCGATGATAAGTCGTTTCCTTATATTTGCGTAACCTCAGATCATGATTACCCGATGGTCAAAAAACACCGTGGTGCTCGCAAACAAAAAGGTGAGTTCTTTGGTCCCTTTGCCAGCGCAGGGGATGTGAATCGCACCATCGCCATTTTGCAGCGAGTGTTTCTGCTGCGGAACTGTACGGATTATAATTTTGCATCTCGCACGCGGCCATGTTTGCAATATCACATAAAACGCTGCACAGCGCCCTGTGTTGGGCTTGTGTCCAAAGATGAATATGCTGCCCAGGTGAAGGAGGCAAAAGATTTCCTGCAGGGCAAAAGCCGAGGCGTTCAGGACCGCATGACGAAGAAAATGAGGGCCGCGAGCGACGCGCAGGATTACGAGCAGGCGGGCATGTATCGTGACCGTATAAAGGCGCTGACGTCTATTCAAGCGCGTCAGGATATTAATATCGAAGGCTTGAAAAATGCGGATATCATTGCGATCACCGAAAAGGAAGGTCAGGCCTGCGTTCAGGTGTTCTTCTTCAGGTCAGGCCGGAATTACGGCAATCGCGCATACTTTCCACGCCATGCAAAGGACGAAGAGCTTCCTGCGATTCTATCTGCCTTCATCGGCCAGTTTTTCCAAAATAAACCGCCGCCAAAAGAAATTTTGATCAGCCACGATATTGAGCATAAAGACCTGATTGAGGAGGCCTTGTCCACGCGCGCGGGGTATAATGTAAAGCTTGTAAGACCACAGCGCGGGCGCCGTAAGCAAGCCATAGACTTTGTGCTTCGTAACGCAAAGGCCGCATTAGGCAGGCATTTGACGGAAAAAGCCTCCGAAGCAAAACATCTGGCGGGTGTGGCAGAGCTCTTTGGCCTGGACGAGTCGCCCAAGCGCATTGAAGTTTATGATAACAGCCATATCAGTGGGACAAATATGGTCGGCGCGATGATTGTTTCGGGGCCGGACGGGTTTCAAAAAAACTCATATCGCAAGTTTAATATTAAAACGGCCGGAAAATCTGATGACTACGGCATGATGCGTGAGGTTCTGGAGCGCCGTTTTACCCGCGCCTTAAAAAAGGAGGCCGCGATGGATAATCCCGATTGGCCGGACATTTTGCTGATTGATGGCGGCCTTGGGCAATATAACGCGGCAAAAGAATGTCTTGAGGATATGGGAATCTTCGATTCGCTGACTGTGGTCGCCATAGCAAAGGGGCAGGATCGCAATGCCGGGCGCGAAACTTTTCATATCGAGGGAAGAGCGCCTTTC
Organism: uncultured Micavibrio sp.; assembly: GCA_964352115.1. Lineage (GTDB taxonomy): Bacteria > Pseudomonadota > Alphaproteobacteria > Micavibrionales > Micavibrionaceae > CAYGQP01. The sequence goes on from CAYGQP010000116.1 coordinate 2,004, forward strand.
CAGCTTCCAGAGCGAGATGCTGTCCTGCATTATTTGCAGCGTTTACGGGATGAAGCGCACCGTTTTGCTATTGGCGCACATCGCACAAAAAGGCAAAAGGACATAAAGTCATCACCGCTGGATGATATCCCGGGGATCGGCGCGCGCCGAAAAAAAGCGCTCCTCAATCACTTTGGTTCAGCAAAGGAGGTTTCGGTATCTGCCGTATCGGATATTGCTAAGGTTGAGGGCATATCAATGGCTTTGGCGCAGAAGATTTATGATCATTTTCATGAGTAAAATAAAAATATGACTGTGGATAAATTAAATTCCAAAGCAAAAACAGAACGATGTGTTTCTTCAAAAACTTTTCAAGGGGAAAACCGGAAATCGCATCTTGCGGACCCTAAACCCCCGTGTTAGCGTTTGTTTATTAACCAACAGGAATTTTGATTAGTATCCCGGTCATTCGGTAGGGATATTATGAGAATGCGTTTTATAACATGAACCAAAAAAGGAAAGGTGCGAAGATATGTTTCACCGCGTAAAGTCTGAAAGACAGCCCCAAGAAGAAGATCAAAAAGATGAAGTATTAGAGCAGGATGATGAAGAAACATCATCTGATGACTCTGATGAGTACGATGACGATGCTGCCGATCACGAAGAAGCACAAGACGATGCTGATGACGCAGATGAAGTAAATGAGCCTGCACCGGCAAGCAATCTTGATATTCCGGGTACGCCTCCTTATCAAAGAGGTCTTCAGAACCGTCCGTCTAGTCCTGTTGGCTCAACATCCGGTTTTGGTGCGTCGAACATTCCTAAGGCTGGACCAAGCTCATCCTCATCCTCTGACACATCTGCAGAGGGCGGAAGCCGTCTGACAATTGGCCGTGGCATTACAATGTCCGGTGAGATCGAAGCTTGTGATTACCTTCTGGTCGAGGGAACAGTGGAAGCGGCGCTTAAGGGCGCTCGCGCATTGGACATCGCCGAAAGCGGAACATTCTATGGTACCGTTGAAATCGATAATGCCACTGTGGCTGGTCGTTTCGAAGGCGATCTAACAGTGAGTGGTCGTTTGACCGTCAAGGCAAGCGGCGTGATTACGGGCACAATTTCCTACAGCGAGCTTGCTGTTGAGGCAGGCGCCGTGATCGAAGGCTCGCTCACACCAATCAGCGCAGAAGGCATGAGCTCTTCTTCTCACTCTGGCTCCTCTAAGCATGGAGCTAAGGGAAAAAAGGGGAAGCGTCCACAACCGGCGAATAACGATGGCCAGTTGTTCAAAGCCACAGCGGCTGAATAAGGACGCCTCACGCCGGGCTTCATTTACCGAAGCCAGGTCAATCGTTTAGAAGATTTTCTAGACTCTAAATCAAAGAATTGTGTATAAGCCAGGATCGTTTCCTGGCTTATATTTTTTGAACGGGTCTAAGAGGTTTTTTGATGAAAAGATATCGCGTCCAAATACTATTCTGCTTTGCCGTTTTGGCATCCATATTGGTGTTAAACCATGTGCTTGTTCAGACATCTCGCAGTGCTTTTGCAGCAAGTGTTATGGGGCCAGATACCCAAGAGCGCGTTATAAAGCGTAAAACGGAGCGCCAGAGATATTTAGTGCAGGCCTTTGCCAAAGATACAGATGAAATATTGAAAGCATCAGGGCAGGATATTCTGCTGATGTTCGACAAACCTGAATTGGTTCGGGAGGAGCAGCCAACAACGGTTTGGCAGTACCGTACCGCATCTTGTACATTGGATGTGTATTTCGTTTCTGACACCAAAGACCCGCTCAATGCTTCGGTTGCGCATTACGAAATCCGCGCGCGCCATGATGAAATACCAGAAGGGGAAGATATTCGTGGGCTATGTCTCTATGATTTCATGCAAAGCCACAATCTATTGCAAACCGCCCAAGCTCAAGGCGCTTAAAGCCATTTCAAGCCGCTTTATCCTTATAATCACAAAGATCACGAACAATGCATGTACCACACATGGGCGAGCGCGCCTTGCATGTATATCGCCCATGTAAAATCAACCAATGATGCGCATAAAGCCCAAATTCAGCCGGTACGACCTTTAAAAGCGCTTGTTCGACCTTATCCGGGGTTTTACCAGGCGCAAGCCCTGTGCGATTTGATACGCGGAAAATATGCGTATCCACGGCCATGGTCGGTTCCCCGTAGGCGACATTCAAAACAACATTCGCCGTTTTACGGCCAACACCGGGCAGGCTCATAAGGGCTTCGCGCGTTCGCGGCACCTCGCCATCATGTTCATTCACCAATATCTCGGCCATTGCCATCACATTTTTAGCCTTGTTGTTGTACAGGCCGATGGTTTTGATGTGATCTTTAAGGGCGTCGATACCAAGGTCCAGCATTTTCTGCGGGGTATCAACGATCTTGAACAGGGCCTCTGTGGCCCTGTTCACACCAATATCCGTGGCTTGGGCGGACAGCGTAACGGCCACCAATAACGTATAGGCATTGGTATATTCCAGATCGCTTTTTGGCTCTGGTTCCTGCGCCCGAAGGCGGGTAAAAAATTCCTGAACATCCTGTTTTTTCATAGGCATAAGGGGTATCACAAGAATCGGATTGGCTCAAATCCTCAAATGGCTTAAGACAGTGCCTATGAATACCTATCAAAAGATCGCCGACAGCATAGATTATCTGGTGGCTCATCATACACAGCAACCGGACTTGGATCATCTGGCAAAACGCGCTGGCTATGAAAAAACACATTTCCAGAAGCTGTTTTCCGATCATGTTGGCATCAGCCCGAAACGCTTGGTGCAGTATATGAATGCCAGTCGCGCGCGTGAATTGATGACACATGGTCAATCCACACTGGATGCGGCATATGAAACAGGGCTCTCCGGCAATGGCCGCCTCCATGATCTCTTTGTTTCCGTTGAGGGTGTGCATCCGGGCGATATTGGCAGACGTGGAGAGGGATTAGAGATCGTATATGGTTTTCAGCCCTCACCAATGGGGGAAATGTTGGTGGCGAAAACCGCCAAGGGTGTCTGTTATCTGGGCTTTCTTATGAATCAAAGCCGTGATCGGCCCATTGAAAAAATGCGTAACCACTTCCCAAAAGCAATGTATGTGCATGATGACAAGGCTGTTCAGGGCGCCGCACATCATATTTTGCAGATTTGGCGCGGGCAGGGGAAGCAATCTGCGCCTTTAAAGCTTGATATCTACGGTACCAATTTCCAAATTCAGGTGTGGCGGGCGCTTTTGCGGATTCCGGTGGCGGATACCATAACCTATCAAGACATCGGAAAAGCGCTTGGGCGCCCAAAGGCCTCGCGCGCTGTGGGCAATGCGGTTGGGGCGAATCCTGTATCGTTGCTGATCCCATGTCATCGGGTGATCCGCGCAACGGGAATTATTGATAATTATGGGTGGGGTAGCCCACGCAAAAAGCTTATTCTTGCCATGGAATCAGTGCTTTAGGAAAAAATTACAGGCCCAAAACATCCTTCATTGAATATAGTCCGGCCTTTTTGCCTTTGATCCAAAGGGCCGCGCGCAGGGCGCCTCTTGCGAATAATGCCCGGTTTGTTGCAATGTGGCTAAGCTCAATGCGTTCACCGTCACTGTAAAAATACGCGGTGTGCTCACCGACAACATCGCCGCCGCGCGCAACGGAAAACCCGATATTTCCGGGTTTGCGTTCGCCCGTTTGCCCATGGCGCGCCCAATCAGCCTTGTCCTCTAGCTCAACGCCACGACCTGCCGCGGCGGATTTACCCATAGCCAAAGCTGTGCCTGATGGTGCATCGACCTTGTGCTTGTGATGCGCTTCAAAAATTTCGATATCCCAGTCTTCACCGAGAATACCAGCCGCTTTTTCAATGAGGTCCAGCAACACATTTACGCCCACACTCATATTCGCGGAATAAACGATTGCCGTTTCTTTTGCCGCGTCTGCAAGCTCGTGTTCATCATCTAGGGTCAGTCCCGTAGTCCCTACAATCAATGCAGTCTTATGCTTTGCCGCCAGCCAGGCGTGTTTCTTGGTGCCCTCTGGGGAGGTAAAATCAATCACCGCATCGGCTCTTTGAAACAATTCATCAGCATCTGACG
>CAYGQP010000117.1:0-6085 GCA_964352115.1 uncultured Micavibrio sp.
GTTCTGAGCATTCCAGAAGGTTTTCAGATCGTGATTTCTAGTGACGTATTAAATGAGGGTGTTCATTTTTTAGATCATGAGGCCCCCGAAAACATTGCAAAAAAAGCCTTGCGCGTGAATTTGTCTGACCTCGCGGCTATGGGCGCGAAGCCGCTCGCCTATCAATTGACACTAGCCCTTGGTAGAAACCACACGCACGAAAAATGGCTTAAATCGTTCTCAGCCGCGCTTCTGGAAGATCAGCAGCAATTTAATATTTTTTGCTCTGGCGGTGATACGACTCGTACAGAAGGGCCGCTGTCAATTTCAATTACGGCCATGGGCCTTGTGCCAGAGGGCAAAGCGATAAAGCGCAGCGGCGCGCGCGACGGGGATTTCATCCTGCTCACAGGGCCAGTGGGGGATGCCTATATTGGCCTGCATATGCTTCAGGGTAAGATAAAAGGGCCGAATGGGCCGTATTTCACGCAGCGCCTGCATAGGCCATCCCCGCGCGTTCAGGCGTATGAGGCGATGCAACGTTATGCGCATGCTGCTATCGATATCTCTGACGGTGTTCTGGCTGATTTGAGGCATGTCTGTGCCGTTTCGCACATAGGGGCTGAGATTCATATTACTGATGCAATGTTTAGCGCAGAGGCGCGGCAGATGATACGGGCAAGCGGCACCTCAGCGCAAGAGCTTCTGACCGGCGGCGATGATTACGAGCTTCTGATCGCCGTTGCTCCTGATGATGAGCCGGCATTGCGTGCGGCGCTTTCAGATCATGGTATTCAGGCTCTGCATATTGGTCGCTTTACTCATGATAGAGAGAGCGTGGCCGTGATAGACGAGCACAAGGAGCTTGTGTTTTCTGGGCCGACCGGATGGTCGCATTTCTGATGGGGAATATCCTTTCTGAGTGCACTATAGGGGTTGCTTTTCATCACTGACGCGCGTAAATAAATGACACGCACAGATAAATGCAAATAAGCATCTGCAAGAAAAAGAAAACAATAACACACAAAAAAGGTTAGATATGACCCAGATCGTTGTCCCCACACTTGGTGAATCCGTTACAGAAGCAACAGTTGCGCAGTGGTTGAAAAAAGAAGGTGAGCCGGTCAAGGCTGATGAGCCTATTGTTGAGCTTGAAACAGATAAAGTCACATTAGAAGTGAACGCGCCGCAGGATGGTGTCATTACGAGCATTACTGTGGCCGAGGGCGAAAACGTTGAAGTTGGCGCCGTTTTGGGTGAATTATCCACTGATGATGCGGCCAATGATATAGCGCCAGAGCCAGCCGCCAAAGAGGAGGCGCCGAAAGAGGAGGTAAAGGCAGAAGAAAAAGAGGAATCCGCTGATGATTCTTCCCTGGAAGATGCGGCGAGTGAGCTTTCTGCTATTTTAGAAGAGGAAGAAAGATCCAGTGAAGCCGGGAAAACCTCACCTGCAGTGCGTAAAGCACTCGCGGACAATGAGCTTAAGGCCTCTGATGTGAGCGGCACAGGCAAAGAGGGGCGCATCACAACAGGCGATGTTAAGAGCCATGTTGAAAGAGCCCCCGAAACGGGTCAAAAATCTCAGCCTGCGCCAGTAGCCAAAGAATCTGCTCCGACACCATCGACATCTGATGCGGTTGCCTCATCCTCATCCTCAGATGACGCAGGCGCGCCATTAGAAGAACGCGTACGCATGACGAAATTGCGTAAAACGATCGCATCCAGATTAAAAGAAGCGCAAAATACGGCCGCTATGCTCACCACATTTAATGAAGTGGATATGGGCGCGGTGATGGAGTTGCGCAAGGAATATAAAGATGATTTTGAAAAAAAGCACGGTGTAAAGCTTGGCTTTATGTCGTTTTTTGTACGTGCCGCTATTCAGGCGCTTAAGGAATTCCCGTCCGTAAATGCCGAAATTGATGGCGATGAGATTGTCTACAAAAACTACTACAATGTTGGTGTTGCTGTGTCTACGCCGCAGGGGCTTGTGGTTCCTGTATTGCGCGATGCGGATAAATTATCCATGGCACAAATCGAATCCGGCATTATGGACCTTGGTCTTCGCGCCCGTGACGGAAAGTTATCTATGGCGGAAATGATGGGCGGTACCTTTACCATCACAAATGGCGGAATCTTCGGTTCCATGTTGTCTACGCCCATTTTAAATACACCGCAATCGGGTATTTTAGGTATGCATAACATCGTTCAGCGTCCAATGGTGATGGCGGATGGATCAATTGAGGCGCGGCCAATTATGTATCTTGCGCATTCCTATGATCACCGGATCATTGATGGCCGTGAGGCTGTTAGCTTCCTCGTCCGCATCAAGCAAGCCATTGAGGATCCACAACGTTTGTTGCTCGATCTCTAAGCGACCTTAATAATTTTAGCAGCGACAAGCTGACCCAGAGCATCTATGGATTCTGGATCGCGGCTGTCCTTGGGATTGCCGATCATCAATGTGTGAAGCCCGGCGCCTACAAAATTCACCAATTCCCGTGACGTTGGCACCCGACTGGAATAAATATACGGCTCATGAAGCCTAAATCCGTGCCGTGCGGCCGCCATCATTGCGCGGTTTAATGGTTGAAGAACATAGCTGTACTTGCCGCTTTTTTCATCCAGTGTCTCACTCGTATAGCCTGCTACAGGGTGTGTGGATGCACCAATAAGCCATTCTTTCCCTTCTGTATCTTTTGCAAGCGCGCAAGCTATGGGCAGGTCGGCGAATTTTCTTTGAAAGTGTTCAATGACATCATCAAAACTCTTTTGATTATAAGGTTCTATAATTGCTGGGTTTTCTATGGGTGGAACATACCCTTCGGGCGGTTTAAAAATGCACTCAATACGCTCCTCCTTGCGGTAAACCACGTACACGCCTATCCCGGCCTTTTGGCAAATGCGCATCGACATCGTTTCAAAGTCACTACTGCGGCGTTTGGCAAAATCCTTATCGAAACCCTTGTGATCTATGTACAGAGATTTAACGCCCGATTCGGCCATGTTCTTTACACAGTTGGGGCAGGGTGGGTCGGTAATAAAAATCTCAGCATCTTTCACCCGAGGCGCATGGATGATGCAATCTGTCTCTGCGTGAATTGTGCCACTGGCATTTCCAATACGTCCTTCTGTGCCAAATGTGGTTTTGATGATCTCTGGCCAGTGATTTATGCGTGAAATCGTGTAGGGTTTCCCGCCAGAATCATGCCCGAAAATTGTCGCTGATACCTTACTTGTTGGGTGGTCGCTATTTGAAACAATGTCAACGGAATGTTGCATGTATGTGAAGGCGTTTGTCATGAAAATCTGAAAAGCTGTTTAGAACGATATTACCCCAAAGACGGTACACCATCCTGTCCCATCATTCCAGAATCTGATTGCGGGAAAATAAGACCGGGAGAATGCGGTGTAAGATGCGCAAGAACTGGCGTTAATGCGCTATGACGAATAATACCGGCCTCTGTCAGTTGAGTGAGCGCTGCAAAATCGGGATTGGTTGATGTGTGGGCATGGCTTCGTGGCGTAACAATATTCGGTACACCTGCACCTATAGCATTGATAAGCATGCCAGAATCGGGTGTGTACGTTGTCACTAACGCACCATTTTCGCACGTAAGGCCTAATTTTGCTGCGGCGATAAGAACTCTGGATATTGGATGCACAACGTATTTATATGATCTTTTGTCATGTGTGTCGTGATATCCCAAATGGCTCTGATCTCTGCCAAACACAAAGCCTGGAGGCATGGCGGCCGTGGCCCCGATTGTATAAAATGTGCCGTTTGCATTTTTCGCGATAAGGATAGCGGCCTCTGTATCATCCGGTAATGGGCCAGTCTTCGCAAGTTCCATAGCATTCCCAAGAAGCACATCAAGCTGGAATTCGTTTATATGAGAAACACCGTCTTGTCTGGCTGCAAGAATAGGAGATTCAACGCGCGGGACATATTCAAAGTCCGCAGGCCCATAGCGGTGTTTGATGCGTTTTCTGTCTGGGTTGATATAGTAATAGGGAATCTTGCCTTTATCAGCGATTTCTTCCAGCATGGGCTTTGCAATGCGGTGCTTGCTTACTGATAGCTTTGACATGATATCCCTCAGGGCCAAACTGCGGCTATCGCCATAAATGCGTTCAACAACACCATTTTCTGGTGAAAATCCGTTAAATTCACTGACGCATGATAAGCATGTGGGGCAGGTGTTTCGAGAGACCGCAAGCGAAGCCTTAATAAACTTAGGGGCGCTGCGAAGGCCAACCATTTCCCCGTGTTCTGTGCTGTGACTTGTTCCAATTTTAACATCACGCCCTAGCTTCTGAGTGATAAGCATAGGTGTTGTATTTACAGTAGGAACAAAAAATGTACGGCCGTGATCATCGATCCCGAAAAGCACACTCCCAACTTTATACTCAGCGTTGTCGCCTCTGCGCTCAATTGTTTTAGCTAAGCGTACGGCTTTGATCGCGCTATCGCGAGCCGCGTAGTCAAAATCAGCGTAATGAACCGTATTAAGTGCAAGCATCCCTTATATTCCATAATGTTTTTTATCCATTAGCATACTCTAATGCGAATTGAAAAGGAAAAAGGATATTTTCACTTTTGACCTTGTTTTAAAGCCCGAAATTGACCTATACCTATGGCTCAATAACCAAAAAAGAGATATCGATATGGCTGATAAATATGATGTGATTGTGATTGGTTCTGGCCCAGGGGGCTATGTGTGCGCTATACGCTGCGCACAGCTCGGCCTGAAAACGGCATGCGTGGAAAAATGGGACACATTGGGCGGGACATGCCTCAATATTGGCTGTATTCCATCGAAGGCACTTTTAAGTACGTCAGAGAAGTACGAGGAGGCGTACAAACACTTTAAAGATATTGGAATTATCGCAAATGATGTGTCTCTTGATCTGCCAAAAATGATGGGTCATAAGAGCGATGTCGTAGAGTCTAATACAAAGGGCATAGAATTTCTATTTAAAAAGAATAAGATAGACCGCATCACCGGACACGGTGAAATCACGGGTCCAAACGAAGTCACCGTCGGTGAAAATAAATACGAAACGAAAAGTATTGTAATTGCGACGGGGTCGGATGTGATCTCATTGCCTGGTATAGAAATTGATGAAAAACGCATTGTGTCATCAACGGGTGCGCTCAAATTAGAAAAGGTTCCAAAAACAATGGCCGTTATTGGTGGCGGTGTTATTGGTTTGGAAATGGGAACCGTTTGGCGCCGTTTGGGCGCTGATGTGACGGTCATTGAATACATGGATAATATTCTTGTTGGCATGGATGATGAGGTCCGTAAGGAGGCCTTTAAGGTGTTCAAGAAACAGGGGTTGAATTTCAAGGTGTCCAGCAAGGTCACAAGCGCAAAATCCACAGATTCCGGGGTTGATATCACAATAGAACCAGCCGAGGGCGGCGAGGCGGAGACCATGACCGTGGACATTCTGCTGATGGCTGTAGGGCGCAAGCCTTATACCGATGGCCTAGGTCTTGAGCATGTAGGTGTTGAAACTGATGATCGCGGACGCGTCAAGACGGACGCGCATTTCAAAACGAACGTTCCAAGCATCTATGCCATTGGTGATGTTATTGACGGCCCTATGCTCGCCCACAAGGCAGAGGATGAGGGGGTAATTCTCGCTGAAATATTGTCCGGACAGAGCGGTCACATTGACTATAACCTTATCCCGGGCGTGGTTTACACCTGGCCAGAGGTCGCATCTGTCGGGCAAACGGAAGCTCAACTTAAAGATGCTGGTATTGCCTATAATGCCGGTAAATTTCCATTCATGGCCAATGGCCGCGCCCGCGCGATGGGCACGATGGACGGATTCGTCAAGATCCTGGCCGATGCGGAAACAGATCGCGTTTTGGGCGCGCATATTATTGGCCCGAATGCCGGTGATCTTATTCAAGAAGTTGTGTCCGTCATGGAATTTGAAGGCACAGCGGAAGATATCGCCCGCACATGTCATGCGCACCCGACCTTAACGGAAGTGGTGAAAGAGGCGGCTTTGGCAGTTCATAAACGCCCGCTGCATATTTAAATTTTTAATTTCGAGGATGCGCGGCTTTATAGATGCGCGTCAG
>CAYGQP010000118.1:0-6056 GCA_964352115.1 uncultured Micavibrio sp.
CTTTGAATCTCATCGCCCGGATCAACCTCCTCGTGGGTATTAACCATGGGTTCAGATTTTTTGACAATAACATTCTCAACCTTAGGCTCTATGAACTCCGCCATGAGCACATCAATGGCCGCTGACAGTTTTGTTCCTTGTCCAAAATCCTTCGCATGAATGCGCGGTGCGCTGAAATGTCCACGAATAAACAAGCGCTCTTTTGAAAAATCCAAAATCACATCAGGCTTTAAAATGCTTCCATGCTCAATAAGGTCAAGGGTGCCCTTAAATTCAACTTGTTTGAAGTCATGAGGAGCCACCCCTACATCTGCATTCAAAATGGCATCATCCAAATGCGAAAAAATTAAATCATCAAACATCACCAAGCCGCCATCATCGCGCATATTTGCCGTAAGCTCGAAATCGCCATAGGTGATATCAACCTTGCGCGGGTTGCTAAAGCCATATTTGAAATACGGTGATTTACCGAGCACATCCAAATCGACAGTAAAATCGAGTGGCTTGTTGCCAATTTGCGCACGCCCGGCGAGAATAGCCTGATCTTCGCTATCGCGCTTAACATCAATGGATTTCAGATGAATCGCCTGCTTTGAAAAAACACCCGGCAAGGCATGGACGTTTTGCACATCTAATTTACTAAACCGCCCTGTTCTGAACAATACATCCCAAAAACTCGTCGCTATAGAAAACTTTTCAATACGCCCCACTTGCTCTTCGTCTTTATTCAGCAACTCCATATCCGCAAAATCAAGTTTGACAGTGGGGAAAAATTCCAGCCCATCAAAACGGTTGATTTTCGCCTGATATCCCGTTGAGCTGCTCACAATATTCTCGATCGTCTCTTTTAGGGCCACACTGTTCCCACCCATAACACTTAGAACAGCCATAAATGTGAACGCGAGAGCAGCAAAAATAAACGTGATCTTCGCTGGCAAGCTCCACCAAGGCTTTTTGATATCTAATGTTGGATCATGAATTTTTTCTGGCATTATGACTCCGTGTGAACGCGGTTATGAAATTCTATTCCTCGAAAGGATCAGCTTTAAATTTAGTGTCAAACCCGAAGGCTTTCCAGCTTTTAATCAATTCCGGTGGCAAGGGGGCTGAAATGTCCATACGCTTGCCCGTAATAGGATGGGCAAATATCAAGCGCTGTGCATGCAAATGAAGGCGCTGCGCATAATCTAATCCATCAACCGGCTCAGCCTCAGGATCATAATATTTATTGTCCCCTAAAATGGGCGATCCCATGACCAACGAATGCACGCGAATTTGATGCGTACGGCCAGTTTTTGGCCAAAACGCGACAAACGCAATTTTCCCGGCAGCACTATCCAGTGTAATATAATCGGTAAAGGCCTTTTTTCCCTCTTCGGTATCGACATGCATCATTTCCTTCTCGCGGCCACCGCGCCCTATATCCATTTTCGCGAGCGGCGCATCAATCTCACCCTCTAATATAGCCGGTGCAGGCGACACTAAGGCCCAGTAGATTTTCTTAATGCTGCGGCCCTTAAACTGATCGCCCAATATTTTCGCGATCTTTGAAGACCGGGCAAGCAACATAATTCCGCTCGTGTCCTTATCCAGACGATGCACCAAACGCGGCTTTACACCCTTACTATTCGTTAGCCCCTCTAATAATCCATCAAGATGATATGTGGTGTTGGTGCCGCCCTGAGACGCCAATCCCTCCGGCTTGTTGATCGCAAAAATATGCTCATCCTCATAAATCACCAAGGACTTGATAAATTCGATATCTTTCTTACCTAGCTTACGCTTTTCGCCCTTCACCTTATATTCATGCGGAGGAATCCGAACATCCTGACCGACGACAAGCTTGGTATCTGCCTTAACGCGCTTACCATCAACGCGCACCTGCCCCTTGCGGATCAGTTTTTGAGTCAATCCAAACGGCAGATCCGGAACATTCTTCTTAAGCCAGCGATCAAGGCGTTGACCGTCATCATCTTCAGACACTGTGATATGACGAACCTTACTCATACAAACACCTGCCTGACGATAATCATTGCCAAGAATAAAGCCGAAATAGACAGCACAATTGAACCAATCATATACGCCGCAAGGGGCAAGTATGCATGACGCTCAAACAGCACAGCCACATCCAGAGAAAACGCAGAAAACGTCGTAAACGCTCCCAAAAATCCGGTAATCAACAAATATTTAATCGGCTCGGGTGGCTGCCACGCATGGGCAAAGACCGTAATCAACACCCCCATCAAAAATGACCCGGCAACATTCACGATCATCGTGCTCCACGGGAAATCTGGGCCTAACGCCTTAAAGGCGGCGACATTCACGCCGTGCCGCGCAACCGCGCCCAATGCTCCGCCTGCCGCTATTGTCAGGATTGTGTTTATCATCATTAACCTCTAATGTTTCCCGCTATGTTTACAGATCTTTCACCCACTTATAAAGGCATTCTTTTCGCGCTGATCGGCTACACGTCGTTCTCGTGGTCAGATGCGACCGTCAAATTCCTGACGCAGCATTATGATATTTATCAAATTATTGCCACCAATGCCCTTATAGGATCTATCGGTCTCATTGCGCTCGCCCCAAAACTTGGCGGTTGGGTTGGGTTTTTCGACAAAAGCCACCTTAAAATCCACGGCCTGCGGATTCTCTTCAATGTCTTAATCTGCATCCTTTTTACATACAGCCTTGCCCATATTCCGCTAACAACCGTCTATGCATTGGTGTTCACGAAGCCCTTCTTTGCTTCCATTTTAGCGATCTTTTTGTACAAACAAAAATTGCATAGCCATCAAGCCATCGCCATTTTTCTTGGGTTTGTCGGAACGATGATTGTTCTTCAACCCGGCACAACGGAATTTGATTTGATCTTGCTCTTGCCCTTGGCCGTCACCGTCGTGATTGCTTTATTATTTCTCGTCTCAAACTCCCTGCAAGGCGCAAGCGTCCTATCGCTTGGGCTGTTTCCGGTTGCAGGCGCGCTAATACTGACTCTGCCCTTAGCCTTAAATAACTTCGTGCTTCCAGAAACACAGCACATATGGGCATTTTTGCTCGCCGGAATCTGCTCAACTTCGGGTATTGTCTTTATTTCGCTGGCCTTCAGAACCGCAGACGCCGCCGTTGTCTCGCCCTATACCTATAGCGAAATCATTTGGGCGATCGCCTTTAGCACACTCATATTCAATGAGACACCCGGATGGGCCACCGTTATCGGCGCCACCATCATCATCGGCAGCGGCCTGTATTTGATCAACAAAGAACGCCTCCTGAGCAGGGCTAAAAGCAGAGCATGAGACACGACCAAACACTTTTGGCCATTGGATTGGCCATTTTAGGGTTTGCCTGTTTTTCGGTCACGGATATTGCCGGAAAGTACCTTATAACGCGCTATGGCATGTTCGAACTCTCTTTTTGGTATGGCTTGCTTTCATTGCTATCGCTTCTACCTGTAGCCCATAAACTTGGCGGCTGGTCTGCGACCTTCAAAACTAAAAAGATGCACTGGCACATGCTGCGCACACTCTTGGCCTGCGCTATTCCCGTTCTCAATATTTATGCTCTGGCGCATATTCAACTTGTTGATTTTTATACGATCGTATTTATCGCTCCATTCCTGACAGCCCTGATCGCCATTCCATTCATCAAAGAAAGCGTTCCTCTTAAACGATGGTTGATCATAGGCGGCGGGTTTCTTGGCGTTGTGATTGGACTTCGGCCAGACATCAATGGCATTGGCCTGCCTGTTCTGGCCGTCATGACAACGGCCACATTCTTCTCTCTGCGCTCTCTCATTGTCCCGAAAATGGGTGCGCAGGAAACGCTCTTATCCCTTGGACTGTATCCATATATAGGGATCACGCTTTTTAGCCTTATCGGTATGCTTATCTTTGAACAAGTCAGATTCATGGCACCGCCAGATATGCTGATCATCATGATCTCTAGCCCTCTTGGAATCATCGGGATCATCACAACATCCGTTGCCTTTCGCATGGCTCCTGCCGCTGCCGTTGCGCCGACGCATTACACCCAAATGATCTGGGGGCTGCTCTTTGGCTATCTTATTTTTAGCGATATTCCAGATTTATGGATGATGATCGGCGCGGGGATCGTTTGTATATGTGGTATAGCCTTGATTTTCAGTGAAGGCAAAGGCTTGAGGTTTTTCTCAAGACGGCGCATTTAGAAGCTATTCATCAGGATTATACCCGACACCGAAAATCCAGCCCTCCCGCAAAGCCCGCTGGTCATCTAGCATCGGCGGCCATGCCAAAGATTCCGGTAAATACTCCCCCTCACCGCACATATGTCTCAGGCCAGCCGCCGAAACCAAGGCATCCGTGTCATGATCTGAGAGTTTACGCTGAGCTGAAACCGCTTCAACACCGGCACTCTCATAAACCCCATTCAAATCCTCAATCTTGCGCACCTTTGAATGGCCATGCCCAAAACGGTGCAAAAATTGCCTCGGGTATATTTCCGCCATGACAATCTTGGCGCGCTCCGCAGCCAATTCATGCTCAAACGGCCAGATTGCAATATCATCCCCCAGAGCATCCTTCAGGTGATAAGCCATGCGCATCGCAGCCAAACCGCCCTTTCCTACCTGTTTTGCACCAATCAACTTAAACGGGCTTTCCGGCCAGCCTAACCCAGACTGACCGCAGGTAGTTTCGACCAAACGTTTTGGCATTTCAAATCCGATCGGCTTCTTTCCACTCGTCCAAAAATCCTGCCCATATCGTGGATGCGCCCAAAACCCGCCCGCAAAAAAGTTTTCGTAATTCGTATTTGTTTGCTCGACAGCAGCCCAGACATCACGAAAATCATAATTTTTACCAAAATTCTTTTCCCCAATCGCCTGTGCATAACCAAAATTCGCATCGATCCCGATCAAAGTTCTATTTTGGCTATTTTCGGCCAATTCCTTTATATGGATATAAATATCACCCCTGGACCAGCGCAAAGAACCCGCTGGGTAAACCAGGCACGGGGGCGCACTTTGTCCACAGACACACTGCGCGACCGAAATTGATGGCGTACGTACAGGGTATTTCGCCCCGGACCAATCGATGCCGATAAAGCTATGAAAATTGCGCATATTGGTTGACCTTGACCCACACTCTATGAAATATATCTCACTAATTAAAGGGCCAAGCCCGGAGAGAAGGCGAATGAGCGCGGTAAAACTTGAATATACGGACGAAGTGGCCAAGGCCACGGATGGCATATATCAAAAACTGGCACACCAGTATCAGGAGAGCCACTGGAAAACCCTTGCGCCCTACATCTTCGAAATCAACCGCCTGAAGGCTGAAAAAAACGCCGTTATCCTCGCGCACAACTACATGACGCCTGACATTTTTTATGGTGTAGGCGACATCGTAGGAGACTCTCTCAAGCTCGCGCGCGTTGCTGCGGAAACCGATGCGGATATCATCATTCAGGCCGGCGTGCACTTTATGGCCGAAACGGCCAAAATCCTGAGCCCGGACAAAACCGTCATCATACCCGACATGCTGGCTGGCTGCTCTCTGGCGGAGGGTATATCCGCAGAACAGCTAAAGGCCTTCAAGGCCGAACACGCAGGCGCGCCCGTCGTCACATACGTCAACACCAGCGCCGAGGTGAAGGCCGAATCCGATGTCTGCTGCACCTCATCCAACGCGTACAAAATCGTCGAAACCCTCATCAAGCAGGGCCATAAGAGGATCATCATGGCACCTGATAAATTCCTTGCTCAAAACGTCGCCAATGAAATTAAGCCAAAATACCCTGACGTGGAAATCATTATCTGGGACGGCACATGCATGGTCCACGAACGCTTCACAGCCGAAGACGTGCGCAAAATCCGTGCAGACAATGACAATGTCGTTGTGCTCGCGCACCCTGAATGCCCGCCAGAGGTCATCGCAGAAAGCGACTATTCAGGTTCCACGGCACAAATGGATGACTTTATCCGCGAAAAGCAGCCCAAGAAGGCTGTATTGATGCGAGAATGTTCCTTGAGGGATAACATCGCCGCTGCCAATCCCGGCGTAGAAATGGTTGGTGGA
>CAYGQP010000119.1:0-6045 GCA_964352115.1 uncultured Micavibrio sp.
ATCCTGGATCACAATCCTGCGCAAACGTGAAAACTTCCGGGCAGCGTTTGACGGCTTCGATTTTCACAAAGTTGCCGTGTACAGACAAAACGATGTTGAGCGCTTGTTGCAAAACGCGGGGATTATCCGCCACCGCGGTAAAATCGAGGCGACAATCAATAATGCGCAAAGGGCGCTGGAGCTGGTTCAGGAGCGCGGATCGTTATCCGATTATTTCTGGTCATTTAAACCGGATCGTCATATTTCGCCAAAGACAAAAGATGAGGTTCAGGCCGAAACCGATGAATCAAAGGCGCTGTCAAAAGACCTAAAAAAGCGCGGATGGAAATTTGTCGGCCCCACGACGTGCTACGCGTTCATGCAGGCCATGGGCATGGTCAATGATCATTTGGCAGGGTGTTTTCTTCGTGATAAAGTCAACTTATGAATGATGAAGCGCCATCCTTAACCTCATTAAGAGAAGCCACACGCAGCCGTGCGTCGTTTTCAGGGCATGGTAATTCAAAGGGTGCGGCAGGACATCGCGAAGTCTCGTTCGACCCCGACAATGCAGAAGAGCTGCGCACGCCGGGGCAGAGCATTGCCGTTTCCCCAAAAGAGGGTTTTGATCAAATATTGTTGGCCGCCCAATGGGACCCTATCACTGTCCAGAATAAGGGTTTTTTGAAAAAATTGGTTAAACCGACCAGCCAAAAGCACGTCGATCTTGATTTGGGCTGTTTATATGAATTGCACGATGGAACGCGCGGCGCGATCCAGGCTTTTGGTGAAAAATTCGGTCAATATGATGAGCGCCCATACATTCAGCTTTCTGGCGATGAGCGAACAGGTCATACAGAAGGCCATGATGAGCAGATTCATATCAATGGCGCACACTGGACCAAAGTGAAACGCATTTTGGTCTATGTTTATATCTATGGCGGGGCCACGAATTGGAAGGCCGTAAACCCGAAGGTATTTGTAGATGTGCCCGGCGAGGAAGACCTCGTGCTGACCTTGGGCGCGCATAACGATGTTCTGGCCGTCTGTGCGATTGGCGGTTTGGAACAAATTCGCGGGGGCATAAAGCTTACGAACTATACGGAATATTTTCCTGGTCATCAGGAAATGGACCGCGCATTTGGTTATGGTCTGGACTGGGGTGATGGACAAAAATCATGAGAAGACACACACCATAAATCACGCGCTATAAATACAGGGAGTAGACACTCGCAATCCTTCCGTATACGATTAGCTACGAATAAAACCAACACCTTAAACTTCAAAAATTATGAATTTCCCTGTTACCGAAATAGAGATTGTTATATTGGCCATCGGCGCAATGATCGGTGGAATTGTTTTGCTTGTGCGCGGCGGAAGCTGGGTTGTTGATGGGGCTGTGTTTGTGGCTAAAAAATTCGGCATCTCCCCGATGGTAATTGGTTTCACGATTGTAGCATTTGGCACGTCACTTCCGGAACTGATTGTCTCTGTCCTGGCGAACATGCAGAATTTGCCGGGAATTGCACTGGGAAATGTGATTGGATCAAATATTGCGAACATCTTAATGGTGGTTGGTATTACGGCGATTTATATGACCTTGCAAACCCAAACAAAGGGCGTGAAGCGTGATCTGATTGTTATGCTGGCATCAACGGCTTTGCTCGTGCTGTTCTTGATGCTGGGTGATGTTGGCCGTTTGGCGGGCTTGGCCATGATTGTGGTGCTTATATTGTACGTTATTTATCAATACCGCCTGACCATTAAAGGCGAGCTGGAACCTGAAGAAATCGAAGAGGGCGAATTTAGCAGCACGGCTGTGGCCATTGGTTTGTTTATTCTAGGCCTGATTATGGTCGCAGGAGGGGCTGAATTTCTCGTGCGCGGTGCGAAATTAAGCGCGGGGATCATTGGCGTACCTGAGGCAGTCATTGCGCTGAGTATTATTGCATTTGGTACATCTTTGCCCGAACTTACAACCTGTTTGATTGCCGCAAAGCGCGGTCATGGTGATATTGTGTTTGGGAATGTGATTGGATCAAACGTATTTAATATCCTCATGATTATTGGTGTGACCGCGCTGGTGAAGCCAATTCCGGAAGGGTCTTATGCCTCACAAATTCTGGAGTTTGATATCTGGATTATGGCGCTGGTCAGTATCATATTTGCCGCGCTGATTTTCATTACGGGCAAAATAACAAAGGTGTTAGGGATTGGTTTTGTGGCGGCCTACGTTGTCTACAACGTATATATCTATGCCATCTATGTCACAGGTTAGGTCAATAAAAATAGTCTGTGGTATACTGGATCATAAGGAATTAAATCATGAATGATGACGATATTTTTGATACCCGGTTCGAAGACAAGGACATTGAAATTGATGACAACAAGGTCCAACTGGGCGATGACATCAATTTGTTTGAAAAAGACCCAAGCCTGATGAATATCATTATTGGCGTGGGCTGGGATGCAAATGCCTTTGATGCCGATGCGGTCGATTTGGATATTTCTTTATTTCTTTTGAACACCAGCGATATGACCCGCGTTGATGAGGACTTCATTTTTTATAACAATATGGAAGGCGGAGAGGGCGCTGTTGAACATCAAGGCGATAGCCGAACAGGTGCTGGCGACGGTGATGATGAGAATATATTCATTAACCTTCAGGCATTGTCTTTTGATATTTCGAAGCTTGTGTTCGCATTGACGATTTATCGTGGCGAGGAAAAAGAACAAGATCTGGATATGGTCCGCGGTGCCTATATTCGTGTTGTAAACGCGGCATCCAATCATGAGATTTTGCGCTATGAATTGCCAAGGGAAACCCTGAAGGGCCGCAAAGAAACGGCGATGATCATCTCTCACATCACCCGCGAGGGACCGAAATGGCATTTTTCGCCGCAGGCTGAATTTGTGAATGGTGGATTAGGTGCTGTTGCCCAGCGATATGGTCTGGAGATCACGCAGCAATAATAATTATTTTTTCATGCCCATTAACTGACCTGGCTTTGCGATGGGGGATTTGCGGCCAATGCGCCCACGCTTGCCGCTGCCTTTAGCATCATCTTTAAGCTCCTTTTTCACAAGCTCTTCGATATTGGGCAACTCGCCCATTTGAATGGCCTCAATGCACCCTCTAAAGAATTCGCAGCCTTTACCCTCCCAATCATAAATTTCGTTGGTGTAGTTCTTACCGTTGACGTGTAATTCGACTGGAGTCCACTGTCCTTGAACTTTGGGTAAGGCGCGCATACGCAGTACCTGTTTGCGAAAATATTTGATAATTTCGATGTGATCTTCACCGCCATCTGTACTTTCGGTGACTTTTTCTTCTTCCTGTTCCTCGTCGTATAAATACTGAATTTCAGCCTCAAGGTCATCCGCATTTGGGCCCATGCGCACTTCGGCACTACAGGTAATGCCTTGCTCTTCCTCATATAAAAACCAGGGCTGCGTTTCGTAAGCAGACAATTCCTGCATGACACCAAGCTTTTCCAACAATTCTTTCAACTCAACGCGCATATCTGCAGTCTATATCCCTTGTGTATAGAACAAAATCAAATTTTCTATTATTTTGAAAACATGATTTTAATGATACCATGACTTTAATGAGCTTATCATTTATTTATAAACCCTGGAAAACCAGAATCTGCGTCGCTTTTTTAAGCGCGTTTTTTGTGATGTGCTTGTCGGTTGTGCCCGTTAAGGCGCAAACCCCAACTGAACCATCCTCCCGTACATTAAGAAACGTTTTCGCAGTTGATGAAAATACAGTCATGATTGTGGCTGAAAAGAATGTGCCCTTAGACCTTTGGGGAATTGAAAAGCTGGAATCTGCCTCCGCCCAGATCAAGGCGCGCGCCCGAACTGCGCTTGACAATATTATAGATGGCCAACCAATCACCTGCGAATTTTCTAATCGAACAAACCGTGCGCTTATTGCAACATGCGTGAATTATGCGGAGCAAGACATCGGGCTTTATATGCTGCAGCAGGGATACGTTGTCGCAGCCCGGGAAGATATTTTTGGAACAGATTACCAACGCCCTTATGTTGAGGCTGAAAGACAAGCGCAAAATGCGCAAAGGGGTGTGTGGAAGCAGGAAACGGGCGGCTCAAATAATCTTTTGAGCGAGGGTGCGTGGTATTTGGGAATTGGGTTTACCGTTTTTTTGGTCGTGCTAGGGGCATTTGTTCTGATTGCATTGATCATCATGGGGGGCTTCAAAAAAGTGCTTGAAGCACAAAATGATAATGTTCAAATGATGTCTCGTGAACGCAAATTGCGTGAGAAAGAGCGCAGTATTGTTGCCGTCATGCTGGATGCTGAACTTAAAGCCAATAAGGCAAAAATCGAAGCCTATATTGTTGTATACGAAGAAGTGATGCGGGGTCTGAATGACCCCGTGAAACCACCAAAATATAAGAAGGCAGGCGATATTGTTCAGCGCCACCCCTCACTTGATCGCACAGTATTTGATCGAAACACAGACAAGATAGATATCCTAGGACCACGACTTTCCAGCCAACTTATTCACTTTTATGCCCGCATAAAAAACAATCCCGAATATATGAATATCGAGCCGGATATGCCGCTTCAGGAAGTGAAGGAAATGGTCTCAGAATCTCTGGAATCGGCGCAACGTCTTAATGCGCTCGCGGAAGAGTTACTGGAATCCTTTAGCGCTGGAGGTTTAAGCTATGAATTTGATAAGGAAGATACAGTAATGAATTTGGATTAAGGCATATCTAAATTCAAAGCCCCCCAGATTAAAATAATGTTTGCTGCGAGTCGTCTTTGCTTTTTTGTGAGGCGGCTTTTTTCTTTGCTGGCTTTGAAGTGTTCTCTGCGGGATTATGTTCAGATAACGCTGTAACCTGCACAAATTGATCATCCTTAAATTGTAGATTTACAACCCCAGACGACGCGACGGCTTCCGGGTCAGTCAGCACTGCATTGTCTCGATCTCTTACAACAACAAAGCCCCGGTCCAAGACGTTTTTAAAGGAATATGCTTCGAGCATCTTTCCCGCATGATCAATTGATTTTTGATAGTCTTTTGTAATTTTTGGCCCAAGGGTTGCGAGCTGATCACTCCATCGCTCAACGCGCATTTGGGCCTGCCCTATAATGTTTTGAGGATGGGGCAAGCGCGAAGCATTTTGTAAAAGCTTCTCATTTTTCTTTGATAAAAGCTGCTTAAATTCATGTCCAAGTTTTTGCCCCATGTGGTCAAGGTTCTGTGTCTTCACATCCAGAATTTTCGATGGATCACCAAGGCCACGGCTATGGGCGTCCAGAAGATTCTGCAAATCAGAAACCAGACGTGACATTGCATTGACCAGACGTTTTTCATCGTCCAAAACCTGCGCCATAACATGGGCGCGAACAGGAACGGCTTTTTCTGCAGCGCCTGTTGGTGTAGGGGCGCGCAGATCAGACGCATAATCAATCAAGGTGGTGTCGGTTTCATGACCAACGGCGGAGATAATAGGAATTTCAGACGCGGCAGTTGCACGGACTACGTTTTCCTCATTAAACGGCATAAGATCTTCAAGCGATCCTCCGCCGCGCGCCACGATCAGTAAGTCAGGCTTTGGCAGGCCATGATTTGCGATCGTTTGAAAGCCATTTATTGCTGCGGTGATTTGATCCGCTGCCCCATCGCCCTGCACCAAAACGGGCCACACCAGAACATGACGCGGAAACCGATCAGACAGGCGGTGCAAAATATCGCGAATGACCGCACCAGTGGGGGAGGTAATGACTCCAATAACATCGGGCAAAAACGGCAAATCGCGTTTTCGGCTCTCATCAAATAAGCCTTCCGCGGCCAGTTTTTTGCGGCGCTCTTCCAGCATTTTCAGCAGAGCACCTTCGCCCGCCAATTCCATTGATTCAATAATCAACTGGTACTTTGAGCTTTTGGGGTAGGATGAAATTTTTCCGGTACAGATGACCTCAAGCCCTTCTTCAGGCTTGATGCCTAGCTTGCTCATATTGCCCTTCCAGCAAACGGCGTCAATGACGGCGTTTTCATCCTTCAGGCTGGAATACATATGCCC
>CAYGQP010000120.1:0-6029 GCA_964352115.1 uncultured Micavibrio sp.
TGACCGGCATGTCAGACCTTGGGTCGCGGTACATCGGAACCAATTCATGAAGTGGTCGGTCACCAATCACCACGCCCGCCGCATGCGTCGAAGCGTGGCGGTAAAGTCCTTCAAGCTGGAGCGCGATATCAATAAGCTTCTTCTGGGTTTCATCCTTCGTACGTTCAGCGCGCAGCTCGGCATCTCCGTCAAGTGCCTCTTGCAGTGTTGTGGGGTTAGCGGGATTGTTCGGGATCAGCTTGGCAATGCGGTCGACCTGACCATATGGAATTTGAAGCACGCGGCCAACGTCGCGCACCACCGCGCGGGCCTGCAGCTTTCCAAACGTGATGATCTGCGCGACCTTATCGTAGCCGTATTTATTCTGCACATAGCGGATGACCTCGTCACGGCGTTCCTGACAGAAATCAATATCAAAGTCAGGCATAGAAATACGTTCAGGGTTCAGGAATCGTTCAAACAGTAATCCAAGCTCAAGTGGATCAAGATCCGTGATCTGAAGAGCCCACGCAACAACCGAACCCGCGCCCGATCCCCGGCCGGGACCGACGGGAATATTGTTATCCTTCGCCCACCGGATAAAATCCGAAACAATCAGGAAATACCCCGGATATCCCATCTGATCGATGACGTTCAGCTCGAATGCCAAGCGATCGAAATATTCCTTTTCATCCTCAACGTCGATATGTTCAAGGCGCTCCTTCAGACCCTCTTCCGATTGCGCCTTGAGCTCTTCAAATTCGGTTCGGCCAGCTTCTGTCTCAAACGCAGGAAGGATCGGGCTTATTGGCTCCAGAAGATAGGAGCAACGCTGAGCAATGACCACCGTATTTTGAATGGCCTCCGGCACATCAGAAAATAAATCCACCATTTGTTTTTCGGATTTGAAATAATGCTCGCGCGTGACGCGGCGGCGGTCAGTTTCATTCACGTAGCGCCCCTCAGAGATACAAAGCAGCGCATCATGGGCCTCGTATCCAGATGGATCGGTGAAGTAACAGTCATTCGTCGCGACCAAGGGCACGTCGTGTTTGTACGCCAGATCAATTAGCGCCGCTTCGCTCTGATCCTCCTCCTGCCAGCCATGGCGTTGAAGCTCAATGTAGAACCGGTCACCGAAATGTTTTTTGAGCGAGAGAAGCTCTTCCTCGGCTTCCTTTATCTGGTTATGCAGGATCAATTGATTAATCGGGCCCTTCGAACCGCCGCTAAGGCAAATCAAGCCATCTGTATATCCCTCAAGTTGGTCCGGTGTAATATGTGTTTTTTCCTGCGGATCACCTTGCAGATAGGCATCGCTTACGAGCTTGGAGAGGTTCTTGTAGCCCTGTTCATTCTGAACCAAAAACACAAGCTGGTAGTCCTGAGCGCTGCATAAATACGTAATCTGACATCCTATGATAGGCTGAATTCCTGATTGAGAGGCTTCCATAGCAAATTCAAGCGCGCCGAACATGTTGTTGGAATCCGTCACGGCCACGGCGGGCATGTTATGGTTCACGCAGTTTTGAACCAAATCCTTTACCTTGATCGCCCCTTCCGCCAGAGAATAGGCGGAATGGACGTGCAGATGCACAAATGTTGAGGTCATAGGAGTGAGTTTAGAGGAACGCTAGGGGGAAACACTATAGAAATTAAGAAAAAAAATCAGATATCCTCAGGCTTCCGGTTCAAATTCATCAACCCAAACAATCCGCGGAGGCTCTGGCTTAAGGAATGGGTCCATATGTTGTTCAGGGCTGACTGGTGTTACCCAAGTCATTGCAGACAAAAACGCAGAAAAAATACTGTGGTTGGACACAAAGAAACTCCTTTAAACAGAATTTCATTATATTTATACAACATTCAAACTATGTCAAATAATATCAAGTTGGCCGTTTTTGAGCGTATAGGTACGGTCCATGCTCTTGGCAAGTGCATGATTGTGCGTGGCGATCAGTGCAGCAATGTTGCGTTTGCGCACCTGATCCAAAAGAATGCTAAATACGGCTTCGGATGTTTCGGGGTCCAGATTTCCAGTTGGTTCGTCAGCAAGCAAAATTTGCGGATCATTGGCAAGCGCTCTGGCGATGGCCACACGCTGCTGTTCACCACCGGATAATTGACCAGGGCGATGCGTCAGGCGCTCGCCCAGACCAAGAGATTCAAGAAGATCAGCGGCTTTTGCTCGGCCGTCTTTCATTTTCACACCCGCAATAACTTGTGGCAAGGCCACATTTTCGAGCGCTGAAAATTCCGGCAGCAAGTGATGGAATTGATAGATAAAGCCAATCATATCGCGCCGTAATCTTGTTCTCTCCTTATCACCAAGGTTTTGAACAATATGATCGCCAATGCGCATTTTGCCCTGTGTAGGCTTATCAAGCAGGCCAGCAATTTGAAGCAAGGTTGATTTCCCGGAACCGCTGTGGCCCACAAGCGCAACAATCTCGCCCGCCTCAAGCTTCATTGAGAGGTCCTTGAATATCGTCAAAGGCTTTCCGCCCTGATGGAATGTTTTTTCAATGCCGCGCATACGCAGCAGAACACCTTGCTCCATTTTTTTAATTACAGGGTCTTGTATGGTTTCGGCTTTACTCATACCTAAGGGCCTCCACGGGGTCCAAACGCGCCGCACGCCAGGCCGGGTAAATCGTAGCCAACACAGAAAGCACGAGCGCCATGGCAATGACAGCTGACACCTCGGACCAATCAATCACGGCCGGTAATTGCGAGAGAAAGTAAATTTCATCTGAAAAAAGCTCTGTTCCTGTCAGGCCCTCCAGCCATTGACGAATGCTTTCAATATTCATAGCAAAGGCAATACCCGCCGCCGCGCCGAACGCTGTACCGATCAGGCCAATGCTTGCGCCCGTCAGCACGAAAATCTTCATCATATTTCGCCGGGTCGCGCCCATGGTGCGCATGATTGCAATGTCATGGACCTTGTCCTTCACCAGCATAATCATGGAGGAAATAATATTAAACGCCGCAACCAGAATAATCAGCGTCAGAATAAGAAACATCACATTTCGCTCCACCTGCAGCGCATTAAAGAAGCTGGAATTGCTATCGCGCCAATCGTAGACGCCTGCCTGTCCCTCAATCGCAAGCTCCACCGTTTTGCGGACCTCATCCAACCTGTCCGGGTGTTTTAGGAAAATTTCAAGCGTACTTACAGATCCTCTGAGGCCAAAGAAGATCTGCGCAGTTTCAAGCGGCATAAATATAAAGCCTGAATTATACTCATGCATCCCAACATCCAGAACCAACCCGACCTCATATGTTCGTTGCCGCGGCATAGAACCAAATGGCGTTGATTTGACCTTCGGTGATGTCAAGGTTACGAATTCACCCGGCCGAACCCCCAGACGTTCAGCCAGAACAACGCCGATTGCAATTTTATTGTCCTTAAAATCATTAAGATTCCCATCAACGATTGATTCACGCAGGAGCTTTCGATTTGTAAAATCTTCCCACGTCAAACCGCGCACCAAAATGCCACTTGCGGCACCGCCCTTTGATACAAGAGCCTGAGATTCAATAGTTGGCGTCACGTTATCAATGCCCTCAAGGCCGATCAGCTTTGATTTCATGAAGTCATAATCATAAAGCGGGCCGCTAAGGGAATACACATTCATATGGCCATTGATACCGAGGATGCGGCTAAAGAGTTCCTGACGAAATCCGTTCATCACGCTCATGACGATAATTAACGTTGCCACGCCCAGCAAAATACCCGCGAATGAAAATCCGGCGATGACACTGACGAATCCTTCGGATTTTTTTGAGCGCAAATACCGCCATGCGATCATACGTTCGAACGGGGAAAACATGATCAATAGGCCTTTCCAACGAGAGCTATTTTACCATCATCACTGAGCGGCAGACATCTGGTCGTCAGGCCATGCGCTTTCTTTAGAGGTTCATACTCTGCGTCAGTGAGAAGATCAGCATTCATTCTCACAAGCCCAATAGTGCCGTTTTTGAAAAATGAGTCCAGCTCATCCAATGTTTTAACCTCGTGTGTATTTTCTTCACGGAAGGCCCGGGCTTTATTTAACAGGGTTTGATGTACGTCATCGAGAATGCCCTGAACGTTATCCACAAATTTATCCACAGATTCCGTTGTTTTAGACTCCTTGCCTAGATCCCTGCGCACATGGGTTACGGCTCCATCATCGACTTCTCGACCTCCAATTTCCACACGTACGGGTACACCCTTTTTAATGGCGTCCCACATTTTGTCTCCTGTGCGGGCATCACGATCATCAATATGAGCGCGAAGACCTCTGGTTTTAAGTTTTGCCTTGAGGTCATGACAAGCTTTGAGAATTTTTTCCTCATCTGCCTCATCCCGAATTACAGGGAGGATAATAACAGGATACGGGGCAATGCGCGGCGGCATGATCATGCCGTCATCATCGCCATGGGTCATGATCATCGCGCCGATCATGCGCGTTGTAAACGCCCATGATGTCGTGTGTGCGAAATCTTCATTCCCCTCACGATTTTGGAATTTTATGTCACAGCTTTTGGAAAAATTTTGCCCCAGATTATGCGTGGTTGCGGCCTGGATAGCCTTACCGTCCTGCATAATCATTTCAATCGTATATGTTTCATCCGCACCGGGGAAACGCTCATCAGGGGTTTTTATCCCCTTAATACCAGGCATCGCCAGATAATCTTCGAAAAATTTATCGTACATATCGAGGATGGTCAGGCAGTCCTTCTCTGCTCCTGCCTTGTCCTCAAATGCGTTATGCCCCTCATGCCAGAAAAATTCGGCTGTGCGCAGGAATATACGGGTGCGCATTTCCCAACGTAAAACGCTGCACCATTGATTCAGCTTCATCGGCAGGTCACGGTAGGATTGAATCCATCGTGACATGGCCTCACCGATAATGGTTTCGGACGTCGGGCGAACAACATAGGGTTCCTCAAGCTTCGCAGCTTCGGCGGGTACAAGGCCGCCCTTCTCTCCTGCCTCTAGTCTATGGTGGGTAATGACCGCGCATTCCTTGGCAAAACCCTTTACGTGCTCTGCCTCTTTCTCGAGAAAGCTCAGGGGGATCATCATCGGAAAAGAACAATTTTGAACGCCATAATCCTTAAGCTGTTCATCAAAGATGCTCTGCATGTTTTCCCAAATCGCATACCCATAGGGTTTTATAGTCATGCAGCCGCGCACGGGGGCATTCTCGGCCATATCCGCGGCCTTGATCACCTGCTGATACCATTCGGGAAAATCCTCATCCCGAGTTGGCGTAATCGCGGTTCTGGGTTTTTTACCCTGATTATTGTTCTGTTGTTTTTGGGCAGGTTTAGTCATTGTAATATACTCCATCAATCGGCTCGCCTAAATCTAGGCTATCATTTTCTTCTTGTCTATCTTCAGCTTGTAATGGGACCGGTGTGCCGGGAAGCCTTGTTTGCACTTCGTCAATTTCAGTTACAGGAACATTGCTGGTGGTTGTGTTTGTTACGGGTCGCCCGGGGCCACCGCCAGTTTTTGCGTCATCTTCGGGGTAAGGCATATTTGTTTCAGGCACAATTTCAGATCGCAGGCGCTTTGGCGGACGCAAGCTCTTGGCTGATGAGCATATTTCTATGGTTTGATCCCGAACATCCTGCCCATTAATCTCGACCCGGCCGTCGGGAAATACATCAACAAAACCCACATCTGGCTCAAAATCCAAAGCAGCATTATTGAGGTTGGACAGGTCAAATTCCTCAAATAAATTCAGCTCAATCGGAATGCGGATGGGTTTCTCCTTGAACCCATATCCCCCGCCAGAATTCAGATCAGCCGAAACAACAGGTTTTCCATGTACATCAACTCCGGGTTTATAAGTCACATCATCGCGCGGCACATGATCGACCACAATGCGGCATATCGGTTGATCGCTATACTCTTGTGCTAACACCGTCATAGGAAAAAATATAATCAACGCAGTTACAATCAAAACTCTCATGAATAGGCCTCAACGCTCATCGCTTTTGCAATTTTTCTAAAATCAATAATTTCGACCTCAATTAAAACAAACAAA
>CAYGQP010000121.1:0-5988 GCA_964352115.1 uncultured Micavibrio sp.
ATGTCTGAGGGCATAAATGTGCGCGCGGCAGCCGATGGCATTGTGCAGCGATATCGCGATGGTGAATCGGATTCCATCAAAACAGAGGAGCAGATCCATGATGTACGAGACGCAAATCGCGAATGCGGCAATGGTGTTGTGATTCGCCATGGACCGGGCTTTAGCACTTTTTATTGTCACATGCGGGCTGGGTCGCTCTCCGTTAAAAATGGACAGAAAATAAAACAAGGCGATATCATAGGGCAGGTTGGTCAATCAGGCATTGCTAAAATCCCTAGCCTGCAGTTTTCCTTGATATGGGAGAGTGGGTACATTGATCCATTTTCAAATAAAACCAATCGGTCGGGCTGCAACGGTGAAAACAAGGCCTTGTGGCAAAAAGACATTGCGTACGCGCCCTTTTCCATTATCAGGGGCGGATTTCAAGATGGTGTACCTGATTTTTACAATATACTAAAAATCGCGCCAAAGAATAAAATCTCAACATCATCTGAGGCTTTGGTATATTGGACGGGATATTATCACGGAAAAAATGGCGACCGTATTACCATTGAAATTCGAGACCCTGATGATCATATGTTTCGGCAAAAAGTTATCTCACACGATGAAAACCGCCAAGATGCCAGCTTTTTTTATACAGGACGGAAGGTCGGTTCATATGATTTAAAACCCGGCGAGTACTCTGCAAAAATAACTTTCTTCAGGGAGGGTGTTCCTCAGGTTTCATTTACAGACACAGTCCTCGTCGAAGATTAGGCCTAGCGGCGGCGACGCAGGTACACATACAGCGCTCCAGCACCGCCGTGTCTGGGCTGGGCAATACAAGAATTCAAGACAATCCCTCCAAGAGGGGGTTCGGTTAACCATTGCGGGACCTTTTGCTTCAAAATGCCCTTTGGCCCATCCATCCAATTTGCATCGTCGCCCTGTCTGCTGCCCTTGCCCGTAATCACAAGTACACAGCGCTTGCCGCTGGCATGTGCCGAAAGGATGAAGGCTTCTAATTTATCCTTTGCCTCATGTTGCCGAAAGCCATGCAGGTCCAGACGGCCCTCCATTTGTATCTGGCCACGTCGCAAACGTTCAAACGTGCGGTGGTCTATTTCCGAACCAGACGGGTTTTTCCCCTGAGGCGATTCCGCAGCGTTTTGTGATGGCGATTGTAATGAGGGCTTGTCATCCGCCTGCAGAAGCGCTGAAAATGATTCCTGTTCGTCGTCATGCTCTTTTGGATTGTCCTGCTTATTAGGCATCGGCTCGACATCGCCTGTCATGCGCCGCCAAAGATCCGCCTCTTCCGGCTTAATACGCTTTTTTTTCTCATCGGAATCGTCATTCATGCGTTTATGATTACGCGCAAGACGTTATGTTGCAACAAAAACCTGCTGTTTGGCACGCGCTGTGCATAAATGATAAAATTGTATAGAAACGTACAAAGGTTAAAATGAGCGACATGTATACAAATATTGGTCATTTATTTACATCTACGCCCTACCGCGCGGAACAGAGTGACACGCGGCAGGAGATCCGTCGCCATGATCCAGAGCACGAACGCCGCCGCGGAAAAGATCAGGGTGACCGCCAAAAATCAGAATCTGATACGGAAGATCATGCAGATGTTTCCGTCGGGGCGCTCAAGGCCTTTTTAGAAGGGTTTGTTAAATCGATGAACAAGGTTGAAAATCCCTCATCTGGTTCTGATGATAAGCAAAACGAGGCCACAAAATCCGATCCAAATCATGATCAGGCGGCAAGGACAAGCGCGCCAATGACCCGCCAAAGAAAATCCCCACAAGCCGCGCATGCAGCCAGTATTTATCAAAGAACCGCGCAAAAAACGTCCGGCAATGCGCCTTATAAAAATACATCTTCATCAGCCGCTTCAATGGGCTTGGAAGCCGCAGATATCAGAACCATTCATCTTCTGATTGAGCAGCTTGGGGAGCTCTCAAAGAGGAATGTGCAAAACCTTAGGATTGAGCGTAGCGATAGCTTCCTGAACTCTTTACTTAACGCGGTCAAAACTGCCATGGCTGAGCATTAAAACTCTTGCCATCGCCTAGTTTTTAAGAAAATAGCCGCCTTCGGTTGTAACAAGATATTGCGGTTCGGCGGGGTCTTTTTCAATTTTTTGTCGTAATCGGTATATATGTGTTTCCACCGTGTGCGTTTCCACCGTATCCACAAAACCCCAGAGTCTTTTTAACAACGCGGTTTTACCAATTGGTTCGTCCAAATCAGCGAGCAAACGAAGAATATCCAGCTCCTTGTCCGTTAGCGGCGTTGTGGTACTGTTCTGATGATTCACAAGAGCCATTTCCTTCACATTCAACGTATAGGGTCCAAAAGCGTATTGCGCTTGCCCATACTGTGATGTCCAGATCTTTCGCAAACGGTCGATAACCTCTCCAGCGCGATAAGGCACTGATATTATATGATTACTATCAAATTTAGTGGTGGTTTTATCCGAGGTTATTATAACGACCGGTTGGTTTTTGTTTGAAGGTGATATTGGTGGCTGTGCTTGCCATTCGATGTAATCGGCCCAGCCGTGACGATCCAGCGCCGCCCTTAATGTCGGTTGGGTGGCCTGATTGTCGTGCACGATGATGATTTTCTTTTCGCTCATTACCCCTTTATGAAACGCTCCGCGGCTTAGGACAAGAGCAAAAATGGCACAGCGCTTGCAAATCTGAAAACACAATACAATTCAAAACAAAAAACTGCGTACATACATGGAGTAAGGTAAAGATGATCGAGCACACAAACACACAAGCACAAAGCATTGAGCAGCTGAACGCAAAGCCGCAGAAGCAAAAGCGCGTTTTCCGCATGATCGAAAACGACCGCATGGCGGGTTCTGTGCCAAAATGGGAAGTTCCCAAAACACAGAAACAAGATGTTGAACAGCGGCTCAGCCTTGCCGAAATTGGTCATACGCAAGAAAGCTTTGCGCAGGCATTATCCTATTCACAGCCCGATATAGCCGAGGACAATGCCGAATTCGGGTTTGGTGATTTGATCGATATGGTGAACCCGTTGCAACACATTCCCATTGTTAATCAGCTATACCGTGAGATAAGCGGCGATGAGATTAAGCCGATTGGCAAAATCATGGGCGGCGCAGTATTTGGTGGCCCTCTGGGCGCGGCGAGCGGCCTTGCGGACACGATTATAGAAGAAGAAACAGGCAAGAGCTTGTCAGGCAACGCCATGGCCATGGTTTTAGACGGCGATACACCACATTTAAAAGCACATAACGAGCATCCTGAAAAGCGCTTAAATGATGCAGCAAATATACGCGATGAATTGCCGGGGAGCTTGCTGGCCTTTACCGACCTGAAACAGCCGCGCGATAACGGCATCAGCATCCAACGCTTTGAGGCATACCGCATTCCGCACAACCCGAGTGAAGGGCTGGATGTGTTCCGCACCAGCGTGAAGGATACAATGGAGAAGTTGCCCGCGCGCGAGCCCATTCAACGCGTAAATATCCCGCGTTATAACGGTTAAACTGTAAATTGGCGGTTAGCGCTCATCAGGGCGGGCGCCAAAAACCCCGGTTCCAACGCGAACGTAGGTTGCGCCAAGGGGAATAGCCCGGTCGTAATCCGCGCTCATACCCATCGAGAGATGCTTTAAACCAAGCTCATCCGCGTATTTTTTCAGCAGAGCAAAATGAAGTGCCGGGGGGTCATCAACGGGCGGAATGCACATGAGGCCCTGAATATCCAATCCACACTCATTACGGCAATATTTAAGAAAATCCGCCAATTCCAGCGGAGATATGCCCGCCTTTTGGTCTTCCTCCCCGGTATTGACCTGAATGAAGCACGGCAAATGCCGGTTCTGTTTCTGCATTTCATCAGCCAGTTTCCGGGCGAGTTTTTCGCGGTCTACGGTTTCAATAACGTCAAACAGTTTAACCGCATCGGCGGCCTTATTGGTTTGCAGAGGGCCGATGAGATGAAGCGTGAGGTCAGGATAGGTTTTGCGGCGATCAGCCCAGCGTTCCTGCGCTTCCTGCACACGGTTTTCACCATAGAGCCGGTGTCCAGCGGTCAAGGCTTCATCGATTCGCTCATCGGGCTGTTTTTTGCTGACCGCGACGAGGTGAATATCGGATGGATCACGGCCAGCGGTTTTGGCGAGGGCTTTGATTTCATCAGAGATATTTTGGAGGTTTTCAGAAATGTTCATGGAAATGAGAATAAATCATACGCTCAAAAAAGAAAGGGCGCCGTGAAGCGCCCCTTCGAATTCTTAGACAATCAACTTCGATTAGAAGCGGATTTGTGTACCAATCAAGACAGAAGTAGCATCAACTTTGTCATCGTTAAGATCAGCAACTGCACCTTGGTTCAAGTCGCTTGCATCATACTCAACGTAAGATACAGAACCGCGGAACGTCATGCCTGGGCCGTATGTGTATACAACACCACCAGTGAAACGCTCAGCTTCGAGGTCGCCACCAGTGAAGTTGGCAGAAAGACCGTTACCAACCAAAGCATCAATTTCCTGATCTTGCATCAAATAAGAAACACCTAACTTGAATGGGCCAGTTGTGTAGTCAGCACCAACCACGAATGTTTCGCGGTCTGCACCTTTGTCGATACCCAGGTCATCTTCAACATAGGCAAAACCTAGACCGAATGGACCCCAGTCGAAGTCGATACCAGCATTCCATGCATTACGATCATCGAATTCCGTTACCAATGTGTCAGTTGCAGCAATTGCATCAACAGCATCAGAAACGAAGATACCCTGAAGTGTACCTTCTTCTTCGAGATCTGCACTTTCGTAACCAATACCGATTGCTACACCTAGCTCATCGAACTGACCTTCGTAACGTGCAGCGATACCATAAGTGGCACCGAAATCGTTTACTGTGTCATTAAGGTTTACACCGTTCAGGTTACGTGTCACTTCACCGTTGTCACCTAGCTCAGGAGTGTAAGATACACCAGCCTGGAAGCCAGAGAACACAGGTGTCAGGTATGAGATTTTGTTGTCAAAGCCAGAGACAGCAAGATCATAGTCCAAACGACCAAGGCCTGAGAACGCTCTGTTCACGAAACCAATGTCAGATGTTACAATGTCACCAGTGTCAACAGTGTTGTCAACAGCAAGGTTAGCAACAACGCTTGCACCAGCTTCTGTACCTAAATCAAAGCTTGTTCCACCCAAGAACTGAGCAAAACCAGCAACTTCGTCGTCAGCGTTTGCTGGCGCGCCTGTTGTTGTGTTAGCAAGACCAGGAAGAATATCTGTGCTGAAGTTCAATGGCTGAACGAACTGACGAAGACCGTCAATGTTTGAGTCAGCTGAAGGAGCAGCAACCTGTAGAAGGTATGCAACGCCGTCCTCTTTACCGAAGTTTACGCGACCCCAGTTACCGGACCAGTAAACATAAGCTTCTTCAACATCTGGTGTGTCAGCTGAAGTGTCTTCGAGGTCTAGTTCGAAGTGCGCACCAACAGTTAGACCATTGTCCAATGTTGTTTCGCCAGAGACATGAAGTTCAGTTTCACGAAGGATGTCGATTGAACGTGGATCTGTGTCTGTTAGTTGGTTAGTTGTTGTGACGTTTTCATCGTCTTGGTCTGTGTAGGCCATGTAGCCTTTAAAGTGACCACCAACGCTAAGCTCGATTTGCGCTTGTGCAGCTGGTGCAGCAAGTGACAAACCAAGAGCAACGGCAGCAGTGCTCAATAATAGTTTTTTCATTTTAGTTTCCTCCAATCAAACTATAAAAATAGAATGACTAAATATTTAGGTTGAATTTTGATCTCTTGGTCGTATCGAATTAAGTGATATAATCAAGACATCAACATAAAGATATCCGCCTTATCAGCGAACACGTGTATTTAAGCCATCATTCGAGTCCCGCTTCAACGCGTTTCGCAACAGGGGCGTGACATTTTTTTCATGTTGTGTCATTTTTACAACATATGTTTATGTTTACGGGCTCAAACGTAGGATTATGAA
>CAYGQP010000122.1:0-5839 GCA_964352115.1 uncultured Micavibrio sp.
ATCCATGCAGCAAGAACTTGATCTGGAAGACCCTTATGATCTTCTCGCAGTATACAGAAGCGGGAAGGAAATCTCTCCCGGCATTGAAAAAAAATCAGCGAATGATGATGATCTGCTTATCCTGTACCGCAGACCCATTCTGGATTTATGGTGCGAAAGCGGCGATGACCTCATGGGTGTTATCAGGCAAATAATGATCGAGGAAATTGGCCGTGTTTTTGATTTCACGGATGATGAAATCGATGAAATGGCCGCACGCCATTATCAGGGTATGTTTTAGGTTGAACACTCATTTTTGGCACAATCCAGCTGCGTTTTCGTGATATTCAAAATGGCCAGAGCCTTAAATTCTGTGGTAAAGTATGGAAGTAGAGTGGATTTTTTAACGGTGCCGGTAGGGGCGAGGACTTAAGGTGTACATCAACTTGTCACGATTTGTTTTATTTTTGTTTTTGACATGTTCTGGTTTGTTCATGGTATTGCCATCTTGGGCTCAACCTCAGGCAACGGCTGTCGTGCCCGCAACATGTGATCCCGATTTTTGGGAAATTATGGATGCCAGGGCCTGGATGGAAGGCTCTCGGGAGATGGAGGTTGCCCAGCGTCTGATCTTAAAGCCCGATAGCGTCTTGGAATATAGCTGCTTTACAACACGGGCAAACCAGCTTAGCGGCGGCACAGTTTTCTCATCTGGTGGTAACATCGGAACGCTGGTAGGCAGTGCCTTAAACGGGTATTTAACCAATCACTTCAGCCATTCTTTTGGTGGTGGTACAGCGGGTGGCGGCAGCGGGTGTAATTCCATGCAGGTTGTCTGGGATGCTCTTAGGTGCAGTAATTTCGAAGAAGGCATGTTTTATACATTTTCAGACCTGGCATCGCTTGATCCCGTCATTGATCCCCGCAACGCGCCAGTTCAATGCCCTGCTGGAAATCGTACATCTTTGTGGAATGCTGCGCTGACGGCAGCTTATCCCACGCCAGCCATTCCAGCGGCAAATGGCGGCCTGCCCATCATTTATAATTATTCACGCTTCATCTATGAAATCAGCTGCAACGACATCCCCCCTATACCGACGGGCGTGATGTACAGAAACAGAGCTGGCGAGCTAAAACCCGATGCCGTATGCCCCGCTATCGGTTGTTATTTTGATGGTGGAACGAAGTGCAGGGATGTGCCCTAGGCACCAGCACCCTAAAATTATAAACCCTTTTCCATGAACGCAGACATGCGCCGTGCAAACCCGGCGGCATCTTTCAATGGCTCACCTTGAATAATACGTGCCTGATCAAGAAGAAGTGAGGTGGCATCACCCAAAGCCTCATCATTGCTGGCCGTAAGCCGTTCCAGCTTTTTAATCAAGGCGTGGTTCGCATTGATCTCCAGCACAGGCTTGCTCGTGCCCTCATATTTTTGGTGAATTTTTAAAACGCGCTCCATATGCATATCAACGCCAGCCTCCGGCGCGACCAGGCAAACCGGGGAATCTGTCAAACGTTTCGAATAGCGCACATCATCAACATCATCCTGCAAAATTTCCTTCATACGGTTCAGCAATGTTTGTTGTGTTTCGCTGGGTTCTTCATCTTTTTGATCTGCGCTGTCTTTGTCCCCATTCAGATGATCAAGCTTGATATCACCTTTAGTGACGGATTTAAATTTCTTGCCCTGATAGCTGTCGATATTCTGAAGCCAGAAATCATCGATCGTATCTGTGAAAAACAAGACCTCAAGCCCGCGTGATTTGAAACCCTCGATCTGCGGAGAGTTTTTGAGGGATTCGATGTTTTCGCCGCTCAGGTAATAAATCTCTTCCTGAGCGGGTTTCATGCGGCCCATATATTGATCCAGTGACGTAAATTTATCGCCGTTATCATGTGTAGAATAGAACCGGCAGATCCTGAAGATTTCATCACGGTGTTGATCGGCATCATAAAGCCCTTCCTTGATTGCAGCGCCAAACTGCCCCCAAAACGCAATAAAGCCTGGTTCATCATCGCGGGAGAGTTTATCAAGCTCGCTCAAGACCTTACGGGTCATCGCGGTGCGCATTTTTTCGATCAGCGGGTTGTATTGCAGCGTCTCCCGGCTAATATTCAGCGGCAAATCACTGCTGTCGATCACGCCGCGCACAAACCTTAGCCACGGGTACATCAGGCCATCCACATCATCGGAAATAAATACACGGTTTACATACAGCCGGATGCTGTTTTTGCGGGTCGGATCATACAAATCCCAAGGGCGAAGAGTAGGGACAAACAAAAGCGCCGTGAATTCGAATTTCCCTTCCGCCCGCCAATGTGTGGTCATCAGGGGTTCATCGAATCCGGCCGTCAGGCTTTTGTAGAATGATGTATATTGCTCCTGTGTGATCTCATTGCGAGGCCTCATCCAAAGCGCGGAGGCCTTATTAATCGGCTGGCCTTCGCCTTTTTCCGTTTGCGTTGGGTCATTGAGGAAAATTTTAACATCCACATGGTCGGAATAGGTCTCCACCGTGGTTTTGATCTTTTCATCAATCAGGAATTCACAGCCCTCATCCTTAATATCCAGAACAATCGCCGTGCCGCGTTCACCATCAAGTTTGGCCGCTTCGTCTGCTGTTGCCTCGCGAATGTCAAACCCGCTGCGGCCATCGGATTCCCAAACCCAAATATCGCTTGATCCAGCCTTGCGAGAGATCACACAAGCTCTGCTGGACACCATATAACAGGCATAAAACCCAACGCCGAATTGCCCGATAAGCTGAAGCTGGTCCTCTTTCTTGGCGGATTTCATCTCCTCCATCAACGTGGCCGTGCCGGACTTGGCGATGGTGCCCAGATGATCAATCAGCTCGTCCTTGCTCATGCCAATGCCGTTATCAACGACCGTAAGCGTGCGGGCTTTGGTGTCTTTGTAGACATGGATGCGGAAATTTGGATTGTCCTTCGTTAAATCCGCATTTTGGATCGCATCATACCGCAGGCGATCGCACGCATCGGCGGCGTTGGAAATCAGCTCCCGCAGGAACACATCGTGGTTTGTATAAAGGGCATTAGCAACAATATCCAGCAGGCGCGAGACATCGGCGTTAAAATCGAGAGTTTCTGTCTTTGTCATGTGCACATATATGGATCAAATACGGACCAATTTCAAGTCACACAGCGCGCTTAAGGGTATAACCATTTCGCGGCCCATGATCCATCACTTTGCAGCTCATATACAAACCGATCATGCAGCCTGTCCTCGCGGTCCATCCAAAATTCAATGCGTGCTGGTTTTACCCGGTATCCGTTCCAATTTGGCGGGCGGGGGATGTTTTCCTCACCCTTAAATCGCTCTTTTGCCTCTTCAATCTGGGCAATCAGTGTCTTTCGGCCGCCAACCATTTCGGTGGATTGATCCGAAGCCCATGCACCAAGCTGCCGCCCAATCGGTCGCGTTTGGAAATATTTATCTGATTCGGCTGCATCAATCATATGAACATCGCCCTCAACGCGGACTTGTTTGCGCAAAGATTTCCAATGAAAGCACAGTGCGGCCTTGGCGTTACCGGCGATGTCGGATCCCTTTTGGCTATTTGAATTGGTGTGAAATTTAAAACCGTCTTCATTCACGCCCTTCAGCAAAACCATCCGCGCATGAGGGTGTCCGTTTGCATCACACGTGGCAATGCACATCGCCTCCGGGTCATTGATTTCGCTCGATTTTGCCTGTTCCAACCAGTCCTGAAACAAAGGAAGGGGATCATCTCCAAATTCATCAAATATGTCTTGCATCATTTTTTCTTTGTTTTTTTTCGAAGGATTACATAGGGTCTTACGTATCATAGAAATAGTGCATGTGTTTGCACAAAACCAGATGATGTTTAAAAAAGGACTCTATAAATGAAAACATTCCCCCTCATGTTAATGATTTTAGCCACATTCGCCATGACCGCGTGTAATACGACAGAAGGCAGAGGCAACAAGGAAATCTTCGGTGGCCTGGGCGGCGCAGCCGTCGGTGGTCTGCTGGGCTCGCAAGTCGGTTCCGGTTCTGGTCAGAACGTGGCCATTGGCGCTGGTGTACTCCTTGGCGCGCTATTGGGCAGTGAAATCGGTAGCTCGCTTGATAATGCAGACCGCGCCGCGGCACAACTTGCAACTCAAAAGGCTTATACCGCCCCGGTTGGTGAGACAATTTCATGGAATAATCCGGACTCAGGAAATCGTGGTACTGTAACGCCTGTGCGCGATGGCTATAGTTCCGGTGGACGCTACTGCCGCGAATACCAGCAAACGATTACCGTTGGTGGCCGCGAAGAAACCGCCTTCGGTACAGCATGCCAAACACCAAACGGTGACTGGGAAGTTGTGAGTTAAGATCACGATTGAATCAGAATTGAAAAAGCCGCTCACATGTTCTGGGCGGCTTTTTGTTTATGGGTCTAATTTATGACCATTTTGCAGACACGTATGTCGTCTTCATATTGAACGCCATTCCAATTTCCACCAACAACCACCCAAGGCGCAGGAAGGTTGAGTTGAACCCGTTGCGGGAGATCGCCGCCAATCGTGCAGCCAGGAACACCATTACATTCCCTTTGCTGTATGTTGACGCGTGTGCAATCTGTATACGTAATTGTACCGCCACCACCAAAAGCTTTCCATGTGCTGCCATCACAGAATTCCATGAATCCTGGGTTTGAGCCATTGGGATTATAGCGCACAGCACCGGCGTTGCTGTTGGTGCATCCTATGCCGGAATTACCAATTTTCACATCGCCATCTACGTCAAGAGTGGAATCTGGTGTTGTTGTTCCAATCCCAACGCGGCCTGTGCCTAGGTTAAATATGGCATTTTCGT
Source organism: uncultured Micavibrio sp. (assembly GCA_964352115.1). Classification (GTDB taxonomy): domain Bacteria; phylum Pseudomonadota; class Alphaproteobacteria; order Micavibrionales; family Micavibrionaceae; genus CAYGQP01. The sequence continues at coordinate 4,832 of CAYGQP010000122.1, forward strand.
TTTGCGTATTAAAATACAGCGCCTGACTTCCGGGATTCAGTCCGACAGATACATGCCTCCCCGGAGTAACACCTGTATCAATCGGCGCTGTACTGTCTTGAAAAGAAATAACGGCTTGATTGTTAATATTAGGGTGGCGGTTGACTATAATATGACTTCCTGCAGAGCTACCAATAGCAGAATCCACTAAAAGTTCACCTTGATGAATATGAAGCATGCTTCTGGGTGTGCTGGTGCCGATCCCGACATTGCCGGAACCAGATATGATCATATGTTCGGTGTTGTTTGTTCCAAATCGAACGGTTGAAAGCCCCATGGTACCGATATATAGAGCATCGCCGCTGTTTTGTAGAATGCTGTTGCCGTCCATCACCATTTGGGACGCACCATCATCAATATGAAGTGTGCCGTTTGTATTCGGAGAGAAACTAGTCCAGCCACCGCCGACCGAAGATCCACCCACAATATGCAGAGGATGGCTAGGATTAACAGTCCCAATCCCAACATTTCCCTCAGATGTGATGCGCATGCGGTTGACGCTATTCACTTCACCCCCATTCGCACCAGTTGTTGTGGGAACTGTACGAAAATCAAGATGCGTACCCATGCTGTTCACATCAAAATTTTCTGCCGCAGTCGCCCATATGCCTGCGCCAGTATTCGAATTACCTTCTAGCCCGGTTCCAGATCCTCTAAAATTGATTGAACCAAGAATGTCATCTTGTAACAAAAAGTTTGTGCCATCTCGGCCAGCCCACCCTACGAATTGCGGGTAAAAATCATTGCGCGTATCAGCATCTGGTCCATCTAGCGATCGCGTTTGCGCGGAAACCAAAGACCAAGTGTCTACCGTATCGACAATAATACCAGCATCATTGACAGTTAGCGCCATTTGAAGAGGCACGCCAACATGTCCACCAACCGACGGAACTTCGCCGCCAATTACAACATTCCCATCATTGATGTTGGTGATGTGCGTGGGGGTTTGGCCGTTGGGCACAACCTCGC
>CAYGQP010000123.1:0-5811 GCA_964352115.1 uncultured Micavibrio sp.
TCGTTGAACCTTGTGATGTAACAGATGAGGCTAGCATCGATTCCGCCTTCTCAAAAATCGAAGAAGAATGGGGACAAATTGATTTCGTCGTCCATGCCATCGCATTTTCGGATAAAAACGAGCTGGATGGGCTGTATCTTGATACGACTCGTGCGAACTTTCAGCGCACCATGGATATTTCTGTCTATTCCTTCACTGCCGTGGCGCAGCGCGCCGTGCCTCTGATGAAGGAAGGCGGCTCGCTGATTACGCTCACGTATTACGGTGCAGAGCAGGTGATGCCGCATTACAACGTGATGGGTGTTGCCAAGGCTGCTCTTGAATGCTCAGTGCGTTATCTGGCTGCTGATCTGGGCGGGAAAAACATTCGCGTGAACGCGATTTCCGCTGGACCGATCAAAACATTGGCCGCCAGCGGTATCGGTGATTTCCGTTATATTCTGAAATGGAACGAGCTTAATGCACCCCTGAAACGCAATGTCACGATTGATGATGTTGGCCGCGCCGGACTGTTTTTGCTTTCAGATCTTGGCAGCGGCGTCACAGGCGAAGTTCTTCACGTTGATGCTGGCTATCACACGGTCGGCATGGTCTCCATCGACAGCGCCGCTGAAACAGCCGAATTGTTGCAAAGCGTTGCGCCGAAAAAGGCCAGCGAAGAAGCGGCTTGATCAATCCAGAAACGATGATTTGGGTGGCCCATGGTTTGGGCGCACTCGGGCTCGTCTTTGGTGTTCTCCGCTACCAAATGAAAACGGCATTCCAGATCCGGCTCGTGAGCGTTATTGCAACAGCGTTCTTCGCCTTGCATTATATCGGCTTTGGGGCATGGTCTGGCCTCATTTTTTGTTCAATTGCAGTGACCCGAGGCTCTATTCTGTTACATCCTAAATTGTTTGAGCATCGACGCTATATTGCGGCCATTACGATTTGTGTTTGTGTTATAGCGTTATGGTTTACATACAAGCAATGGACTGATGTTTTGCCTTTTTTGGGCCTCGTGATAGGAACCTTTAGGGACATTCAAACCAAGGCCATCATGGCGCGGGGCTTCGGGTTTATGTCGGTGACCATGTGGATTATTTTTAATGCGTTTCTTGGGTCCTGGACAGCGTTGATCAATGATCTTTTGATCGTCGCCTCAAATATTATTGGCACATGGCGTCATCATCTCCGGCCTTATCTAAAAACAGGTGACAAAAGTGTATTTGATATTTAAAACAAACCCATGACAGGCAATCGTTTCGGCACAGCATTTCAATACACAACATTTGGCGAAAGCCATGGACCGGCCATTGGCTGCGTTGTCGATGGTGTGCCGCCGCGCATTCCGCTTACCGAAGCCGATATCCAAAAATTCCTCGATAAGCGCAAGCCGGGACAAAATCGCCATACGACACAACGCAAAGAAGCCGATGAGGTGCAGATCCTTTCTGGCGTCTTTGAAGGTCAGACGACGGGCACGCCTATTGGTTTGCTCATTCATAATACGGATGCAAAATCAAAGGATTACAGCGATATCAAGGACAAGTTCCGCCCCGGCCATGCGGATTTCACATATCAGGAAAAATATGGCATTCGCGATTATCGCGGCGGTGGGCGCTCAAGCGCACGGGAAACCGCAATGCGTGTTGCGGCCGGTGCGATTGCCCGTAAGGTTCTGGAGGCCCAGATCGGCGCAAACGTGCAAATCCGTGGCGCGGTGGTGCAGGTGGGAACAGAAACCATTAATCACGACAATTGGGATTGGGATCAGATTAACCAAAATCCGTTCTTTAGCCCCGATGCAAAGGCTGCTGAGGATTGGGCCACATATCTCGATTCCGTGCGCAAGGCTGGATCAAGCGCAGGCGCGTTGATCGAAGTTCACGCAAGCGGCATACCAGCCGGGCTGGGCGCGCCTGTCTATGACAAGCTGGATGCGGATCTAGCCAAGGCCATGATGAGCATTAATGCGGTGAAGGCCGTAGAAATTGGCTCAGGCTTCGATACGGTTATGCTGGGCGGAGAGGATAACGCTGATGAAATCCGTATCGGCAGGGACGGCAAGCCCGAATTCCAGTCCAATAATGCAGGCGGTATTTTAGGCGGAATCTCAAGCGGGCAGGATATTGTCGTGCGTATCGGCTTCAAACCGACTAGCTCAATTCTGACACCCAAGGCCACAATTGATAAACAGGGCAATGAAACCGATATCATCACAAAGGGCCGTCATGACCCCTGCGTTGGTATCCGCGGCACTCCCGTTTGTGAGGCCATGATGGCCTGTGTTCTGGCTGATCATTGGCTTCGTCATAAGGCGCAGTGCCTTTAACTGTTTTTTGTAAAGCTTGTTAGAAAACCTATGTTGATCCGTGTTTATCTGTGGTAAAAAACATCATGCCAAAGCCGAACTACATAAAACATCGTCCGCTGTACTCTTCATCCGTTCCCAAGAACGTGAAGACTCCCAAAATTAAATGGAAAATCCTGCCGATTATGTGGATGGGCTTCAAGCGCCTGTGTTTTTTGATTGGGTTTTCAATGATCATGAGCGCTTTGATCGGTGTGTACACGGCAAGCTTGTTTGAACAGCAGGCCGCGCCGAAGTTACCGGATCAAATGGTTCTGTATGTTGAATTTGATGAGGGCTTTAAAGAAGTTGCTCAACCGGCGAGCCTTTCGGAACCCTTTGGACAGCAGCATATGACCGTCCGCAGGATTGTGGATGCCATCGACACGGCAGCGCAGGATGATCGGGTAAAAGGCATGATCGCGCGTATGAATAGTGGTGGGTTTGCAATGGCCCATATTCAGGAAGTGCGCGGCGCGATTAAACGTTTCCGTGAATCGGGCAAGTTTGCGCATATCTATTCTTCGTCATTTGGAGAGGCCGGGGGCGGGCTTGGGCGTTATTATCTTGCCTCTGTCTTTGATGAAATATGGATGCAGCCACTTGGCGTGGTTACAGTAGCCGGCGTAAAGGCCGAAGTGCCGTTTTTGCGTGATGTGCTCGATAAAATCGGTATTACGCCTAATTTCTTCCAGCGCGAAGACTATAAAACGGCCTATGAAAGCCTCACGAATAACTCAATGTCCAGGGAAAACCGCGAAACCCTAGAGGGTATTGTCAATGAAATCCGCACCACGATCATGACGGATATTCCTGCTGATCGCGGAATGAGCCCTGAGGAGTTTGCCTCTCTGGTCGATAAGGGCCTTTTCACCGCAGGCGGCGCGCTTGAGGCTGGTTTGATCACACATATGGATTATGCGGATGTTCTGGTTGATCGCATTGAAACCGAACTTACAGGGTCAGATGACCCGGACAAACAAATCTTTGTCGGCCTGCAAAACTATGCGCGCAGATCAATGGCGGAAAATCATGAAACTCTCATGGACACTACATTTGCGGCAAAACGGCCCACCGTTGCGCTTATTTATGCCGTGGGCGCAATAATGGATGACGATAAGGGCGGCCCTAGCCCGCTCGGAACAGGCATAGCCTCTGCGGAAGAGATTGGCTTGGCTATTATAGATGCAACCGAAGATGACCGGGTGAATACAATTATCCTGCGTGTTGATAGCCCCGGCGGCTCTCCCGTCGCGTCGGAACGTATTTTAAGAACAATAGACAAGGCCAGACAAAAGGGCAAAAAAGTTATTGTATCTATGGGGCCTACGGCGGCTTCTGGCGGGTATTGGATTGCTGCCCATGCCGATCGTATTTTTGCGTCTGAAACAACGATTACCGGCTCTATTGGCGTGGTTGGTGGCAAATTTGCGGCCGGCGATCTCATGGACAAAATCGGCATCAATTGGGACTCTGTGCAATGGGGCGAAAATGCCGGCATATGGTCGTTTAACGCCCCCTTTAGCCCAAGCGAGGCAGAGCGAATAAATCTGATGTTGGACGCGGTTTATGATGCCTTTCTTGAGCGCGTGTCCGAGGGACGCAAGATGTCCGTCGAGGATGTTCGGAAAATTGCCGGGGGCCGTGTGTGGTCAGGCCGTCAGGCGCTGGATGTCGGCCTTGTTGATGAAGTCGGCGGGTTCCATGAAGTGCTCAAATATGTCGCAACGCTTGAAGGCGTTGAAGACCCGGCTAAGCTAAATCTGGTGGTTCTGCAGCGCCCCAAAACACCAATTGAACAGTTTATAGAATTGATTGCCGAATCCGGCGCTGTTTATGAGGGATTGCGCATACAGTCGGTATTGTCCGAGGTCATTAAGCCCTATGTTGCGGGGCTTCAGGTAATCGGCAATGCGCAGAATTCTGCCGTATATAATCCGATCCGTATAGAATAATCATCCCTTGGCGGCGAATTTGACTATATTTTCAATTTTTTTTTGAGGAGCCGGGCCAAGTAAAATCATAAGCTTCACATACATATCGTGGAACGACATGATAACGTGATCTGGCCCTAACCCCTTTTCCAGCGCGGCAACTGCAGCATTTAAAGCATACGCAACAGGTACCATCTTGCCCGGTATATGCTCCGCTGCGGCCATCGCGGCCAAAACATCCTTGTGACGATCACCAATAAACCAAATAACATCATCCTCTGTAAGCGTCACGCCGGATTTTTGAATGGCCAGCAATAATCCCTCAGGATTGGGTTTTGATTTTTGAATATCCTCGCGGAAAATTGTGGCCAGAAAATAATCCTGCAGATGAAATTCCTTGAGCACATCATGCCCATAGCCCTTTCCCAGACCGTTACTGGCCAGCGCCATTGGAACGTTATGATCGCGCAGGAAATTCAGCACACTATAGATACCGGGGCAGGGCTCAACAATCTGATCCACGGATTTGCTGCGTAGCTTATGCATCGCTTTATGTGCCAGCAAACGGGGCCTTTTCTTGTTTTCGGCCTTGTCGACATCAAGAAACATAGGCCCCTGGGCTTTTCGACGGAAAATCCAGTCAAAAAACCGTGAGACCTTGAACATCTGATCATCAATGAACTCCAGAACATGCAGCAACGCCGGATTAATGTGGCGCACGGTCGTGCCATCCATATCAAAAATTACAAATGTCGGGGCGGGGAGGGTCATGAGCGCATACTTTGCAGAAGGCCTTTGTGTAAAAACTTATTGAAGCATTGTTTTTACGATGTTTTGGGCTGTGAGACCAGCCTCAATGTACATATTCTCAGGACTATCCTGATCCTGAAAGCGATCGGGAAGGTGCATGGTGCGGATTTTGACGCCTGCATCAAGCTGACCGGAGGCCGCGAGATATTGCAACACAAATGCGCCGAACCCGCCTATGGATCCTTCTTCGATTGTGATCAGCATCTCGTGGTTTTTCACGAGCTGGTCAATCAATGCCGTGTCCAGAGGTTTTGCAAACCGCGCATCAGCTATGGTTGGCCTGGAGCCTTTTTGTGCAAGTATATCAGAGGCTAGCAGGCATTCTTGCAGCCGCCCTCCGAAGTTTAAAATCGCGACATTGTCGCCTTCTTGGACAATGCGGCCCTTACCGATTTCAAGAATTTCGCCCTGTTCAGGCATCTCAAGTCCTACGCCTTCACCGCGTGGGTAACGGAAGCCGATTGGCCCCTCATCATACGCCGCTGCTGTCGCGACCATGTTCTGAAGCTCAACCTCATCACTACAGGCCATGAGCACAAAATTTGGCAAACATCCCAGATAGGCAATATCAAATGCCCCAGCGTGGGTTTGACCGTCAGCGCCCACAAGGCCAGCGCGGTCCATGGCAAAACGCACAGGCAGATTTTGAATGGCCACATCATGCACAACCTGATCATATCCGCGCTGCAGAAAGGTTGAATAAATCGCGCAAAACGGCTTCATCCCCTCCGCAGC
>CAYGQP010000124.1:0-5778 GCA_964352115.1 uncultured Micavibrio sp.
CCTTATCTCAAATTCGGGCATGATATTAATGGGCTGTTGTACCAACGCCTAGGTGGTGTCGGCGTACCGGAAACAATGATTATCGATGGCCTTAAAAACGAAGTCATTTGGCGCCACAGAGGCCCTCTCACGCATGAAATCGTGGAACAGGAACTCCTTCCGGCCTTCACGGACCAAAACGTGCCTGATTAAACTTCAAGGATTATTCAGCGCGATTGATGTAACGACTTGGATTAAACTTCGGGCACAGCTTCGCAACACGATTATATTCCTCTCTCGAATCTATCCGTTGCTGGGCCATGGCCCGCTCCTGTTCCATTTTTGCATATTCAACCTTGAGAACCGCATGCACCACATTATGCATTCTATCGGCAGCTTCCTGCGCCTCTTTCGCATCAATGGGTCCAACAACAAACCCATGTTCCTTGAGCCGCTGATATATACGCGTCCCCATGCGCTGGGCATATTTATTCACAACTTCGCGGTCGGCGGTCACATGCTTATGCTCATGATCAATCACAGCCGCCTTCATGCAGGGATCTGAGGCAACTTCTCTACCAATCACAATCGTCGGATCAATCTCGATACGAAGATCAATTTCCTCATACCACAAACACACTGAACGGCTCTGTGGTACAACGGCAAAATCCAATTTAACCTTCGGGGTAAACTGAATTTGCCCCTTCATAAAACCTTGCGTGATGGTCATTGCATGCAGCCCATAAGGGTTTTTTGTATCTGTTTCAATCTCTTGAATGTTTTGCAATGATTGATTGTAATCATACACAACCGGCTTCGTCGAAGGGATAACATTAATTTTAGTCGGGGCAGGCATCACACACCCGCTCGCATGCCCATACGCAGGCAGGACCAAAGAAAACGTCATGGCCAAAACCATAAATGCCGCCGCCTTGAAAGGATCAATTGAAACCATGAAATACCCTGCCTATACTGCGCTATTGCTCTATGTCCTATTATATCATAAACACAAAGCAAATAATAAAACCTAAGACTTAAGAAAGTATAAGCGTATGGGCACTTTAGTTGGATTAATTGATCTCGGACTTCAGATTTATGTCTGGATTATCATCATTCAGGTCGCGCTCAGTTGGCTGATTGTTTTTGATGTTGTGAACGCCTCCAGTAAAAAGGCGCAAAACCTCATTCACTTGCTGAAAAAGGCAACTGACCCCGTCTACAAACCTCTCAAAAAATACATCCCAGCCATTGGTGGCATTGACATCACTCCGCTGATAGTGATTATTGGCATTCAATTTTTACGCACCTTTTTATGGACGGTTCTGGTTTAAATGACAAACACAGCAATCATTGATGGTAAGGCCATCGCTAACGACATCAAAGCCGCACTTAAAGAAGAAGTTTCGGGGCTCGGTTTTCAACCAGGCCTTGCTGTTATTCTGGTTGGTGATGACCCGGCCAGCCATGTCTATGTGCGCAATAAAATCAAGGCCTGCGAGAAGGTCGGGATTAAGAGCTTTGAGGCGCGCCTGCCAGAAAAAGCCACGCAAGCCGAAGTCGCGGCCGAAATCGGCGCGTTTAATGACAATAAAAACGTCCATGGCATTTTGCTGCAACTGCCCGTGCCCGATCATCTGGACGCTGATGCGCTCACGCAAATGATCGCCCCGGCAAAGGACGTGGATGGACTGACTTTCATCAATCAGGGCAAGCTGATTGCGGGCGACGATACGGGCCTCATCCCTTGTACACCCCAAGGCTCCATGGCCCTCATCAAATCGGTTGAAACAGACCTCAGCGGTAAACACGCCGTTGTAATTGGCAGATCCTTACTCTTCGGAAAGCCCATGGCGCAATTATTACTGGCTGAAAACTGTACAGTGACTACAGCCCATTCGCGCACACAAAACCTGCAGGACATATGCAAACAAGCCGATATTCTCGTCGCCGCTGTCGGGCGTGAGAAAATGGTCAAGGCCGATTGGATCAAACCCGGCGCGATTGTCATTGATGTTGGCATTAACCGCATGGCTGATGGAAAGCTCTGCGGTGATGTGGATTATGAAGAAGCACAAGGCATTGCCAGCGCCATCACCCCTGTGCCCGGCGGCGTCGGGCCGACCACCATCGCGTATCTGCTGAAAAATACGCTCTTCGCTGCGGTGAATTTTAACCGCTAAATTTTATTGAAAATAGTCAGGCACGTAACCGTGACACTCTTTCATCAATTCAAAATTAAGATTTATCAAATCTTTATGTTTCTGCACTTTCGCAGCCAAGTGGGCATTATTCATGTGAATTTCTGCGGAGACGATTGATAAAAAGGCCCCAATATCACAAACAACCTCACGCGTGAGCTCCGCATTCGTTCTATGAACCCCCTCATATCCTGCGTCACTTACATAAGCCCCCCAAACAGCGTGTGGAGCAATTATATGCAGCGTCTTGTGCGGGTCATATGGACCATACGTATCAGCAAAGTCAGAAAGGAACCTGTGATAAAAACCATAGGTCGCGTAGGAAGAGTCTACAAGCGCCATACGCTCTTCATTAATAACATGAGCATGGGGATCGTCAGGAGGAATCGGTAATACGCGAGTTATTGGTGGCGGTTCAACACCAACGATTTGGAACCCACCAGCTTTTTTCGTTAGACCCAACCATTCCCCGGGTGCAAAACCAAAATCAAGGCTATTATCGTAGTCTCTGGCACTGCCAAAATTGTCCAAATAAACGCCTGAAAGCTTCCAATCCTCTTGCATTTGCTCGTAATGTGAAACCAATTGATGCACATGCTCAATATTAGACAACTGCGGTGCGTGATGAAGCGGATTTTGCCCCTCTTCATAAGGGCATGCAACGTTATTAGGATCTGGAATGGTGCAGTGACCTGCATAAAGGATAAAATGAATGTCTGAATACTCTCCGCGCAGCTCATCCAGTGTATCGCCGATGGCTTCTCTAAAATTTGGATGCAAGGGCTGGTATTGATTTGGCCCCATCAAAGCACCAGAAGAGCCCGATGGCAATACAAGCAAAAACACACGAACACCCTCCGGGTAGTACTGCTCAACAGGAAATGTAATCAACTTCAACGCTGTTTCAATATCTTCTTCTGAACCAGTGTCGGCCGCAGCATGCCAATATGGATGACGCCCCCACCCTTTGGGGTCATGTGGGTTTCCATTAAACAACGCAATCTGAATCCAAGGGCTGCGGAAAATTGATGGGATGATATCTTCATCAGGCTCAGGAACGCTAATTTTTGGACCTTTAACTGGATCACCCTTTTTCCGAAAAACACTATCATCAAGGCTATTATCAGCTTTGAGGTCCTTTTTGGGATAGCTTTCTATGGATTTTTTGAATGCACGGCCATCATTTGCGTAACTGTGCCCTGCCGAGGCAAAAGAAATCAGTAAAATACTGAAATAAATAAAAAAACATCGAACAACACCCATGAGAAAGCCTCCTAAAGCACAAACAGCGCAATTACAACATTATGGTAACATCGTTGAAGCTATATATGCAATTTTAGTATTTAAGATGATTCCGCTTCTCCAAGCGCGCCCGAGGTTGCGGCCTTAGTGTTTGGCCCAACGACGATTACTTATGCTGAAAAGTACTGTCCGTGCCGCACAATAAAACCACCACAAAAATTTGTCATAATTTTTTGATAGTGGTATAAATTAGTATGGGAATATTGCACAAAGATATCGCCAAGCTTAAGGCGCACTTGATGGATCAAAACTCGCATCCGGATTCCACGTTTACATGCCTGGATGATCATGATGGTTTTATGGATCAACTAGAACATACAGATCCAGAGAACTTGTCATTAGAAGATCAAATCGCTGTATTCGGATACCTGCAACAATATGTGCTTACACAATCAAAAGCTGATGGCCTAATCACTGAACGATCTTGTATCAGTCCCATTAACGAACGTGAATACATCTATCCAGCTGTTAATGAAGAGGCATTCCCTAGAGAAATTCGTGAAATGACAAAACTTCAAGCACGTTTTGGCTTAAGCAAAACCTTAAAAGATGCCATAGCGAATATCACCGATTTAACAGCGCGAAGTCTAGATGATATTCCCGAATTTAAAACATATCTCAGCCAGTGGCAGAGCGCAGACCATCCTGAGATGACAAATATTGCATCCGGCTGTTTTTGGGTAATAGATATGCATGCTGAGAATGTATTTGAGCGTAAATTTAGTATTATTCCTTTAAATTTAAATGTTCCCTATGACCCCAATTTACCCGACTACGGCTATGGTGGCCCAGATAAAGATAAACCACATGTACTATGGAACCCCGGAGACAATCAGCATTTCGACACGTCTAAGTGTTTGAGCTTACTTATTCATGAAAAAATTCACGCTATATACGGAAGATTAGCTGCTATTTTCCAAAAAGAGGGAACACTGGGTAACGCTGATCTCGATCGGGATGCACAAATCAATATACTTCGCAGGAAATATAACGCTATCACACAAAGTGAAATACAAAGCCTATACTTTACCGATCCGGAAGAAGAAATCTGCTACGCAAATCAAATGCGCATTGAGGAATTTTTAGAAGGCCTTCTTCAGCGCTCCGTGATGGCGGCAGAAAATAGCCCTCATGACAAACAGGTTATAAATGTGCAGCCCACGAATGAACTTACTTAATAAGCTCTACTCGCCCTGCGCAACGGTAAAGCCCGGCTCACCGTCAAAGGTATGAAGCATCACCGTCTTGGTGAAATTAAATCCGGCTTCGTTCATATTGCCCATCAGCGCAAGAACCTGCGAGGTTTTAACCTCTTCATTCTCATTCACAGCCATAAAGCGCAGCCGCCAGTTATCGGCGCAGAACGTGCCTTCCTTGCCCTCTGGCCAGACCTTTGTGCCGCGGTTGGAAATCATCTGAAGTTTCAAATTTTGCTCCGGCAACACACAATCCATCATTAAACCCGCAAGCTCATCGGCCTTGCCATCCCAGTTCAAGCCAATATCGATGCCAACGCGGCGCTTGTCCTGTGGTTTGGATTTCTTAAGCGGCGGCAGCTTGATGCCACCCGGAGGAGCCTTGGAATAATCAACGACCTTTAACGTTTCAGGCTTTTCCCCCAAACGCTCGATCACCGCCTTGCAGAAATCAGCCGTTCCCACTTGTGTTTTCGAATGCCCCCCGTCGGCGCGGAAAATATCACCAGTGTGAATCCCGTCCTCGATGGTTTTAAGCCACCCATTATGAATCTTCGCCGCCACATCGCCCTGCCCGATATGCACAAGCATTTGTACAGCGCCCAAGATCAAACCGGACGGATTAGCAATGCCCTTACCCGCAATATCCGGGGCCGACCCATGAACAGCTTCGAACATGCCGAAATTTTCGCCAATATTCGACGATCCACCAAGTCCGACAGAGCCAGTAACTTCGGCCGCCACATCGGAAATAATATCGCCATACAGGTTCGCCGTAACAATCACATCAAACATCTCAGGATGCGCGGCGACCTTCGCCGTACCGATATCGATAATCATGTGTTCCTGTTCAATATCTTTATATTCCGCGCCAATTTCATCAAAAACGCGGTGAAACAAGCCATCCGAGATTTTCATGATATTATCCTTGGTCATACATGTGACCTTCTTGCGGCCATTTGCGCGGGCATATTCAAAGGCGTAACGCACAATCCGCTCGCATCCGGGGCGGGAAATAATTTTCAGCGAGGCCATAACGTCCTGAGATTGGCGATATTCAATCCCGCCATAAAGATCTTCCTCGTTTTCGCGAATAATCACCA
>CAYGQP010000125.1:0-5771 GCA_964352115.1 uncultured Micavibrio sp.
GATTTCAGCGTAGATTTTCAAACGCAGGCTGTCCTGACTCAGGACAGCCTGCGTTTGAAAATCTACGCTGAAATCACTGATATCGATACCCAGAGTATTTTGCTCATCAGGATCAAGCGAATCGCGCTCATCTAAATCAGGAAATATCACGCTGCTGTTAAAATCATGATCAATAATTTCTGTGTTTTCATCACCCGCTGGTGGGTCAACCTCAACTATTTTAATCTTGTGCTTGCTCGCAATATCCAGGATATTCATCGCATTAAGCTCTAAACCGTGATCCAGTACCAATAAATTTGTTTTCATATTTTTGTCCACTCTGCTTGATTAATTATACATCAAAAACAATTAAGAATTCATCAAGGTAATCGCACATATACCCAGAACAATATCAGCAACATCTCTCATTGTTTTCGTATGAAATACGATGCAATACTCATGCCAAAAAGCGTGCCAAAAACATCAATATATGAAATAAAAACAAGGAATTAAGAATAAAGACTTGCGCGAAAGAATACCCCCCTCCCGCACAAGTATAAACTTAAGATTATGCTCAAAAGATTAAACGATCAGCGTACCGTTACCCAGCAACGTATCAACGTCAGTACCGGTTAGGTCTGTGCCAACAATCTTTGTGATCCAAACCCAGTCATTCCCAACACCATCGGCATTGATTGCCACCTGAGAAAATGTTGAAGTGGCTGAATTTATAAACACAAAATCATTGATGTCGCTGACACCGTCTGTGAAGCCTGTAAGCAAGTTTGCAATATCCAGAGTATCCTCACCAACGACAAAATCACGAATGGCGTCCTGCCCATCTGCACTGGTAAAACGGAACGTATCCGCACCAGCACCGCCAAAGGCTGTATCAGATCCATCGCCGATCAGAAGCAGATCATCTCCACCTTGACCATAAAGAAGATCATTACCGGCACCGCCATCAAGCGTATCGGAGTCATTTCCACCATATAAACGGTCATTTCCTAGGCCACCCTGCAGATCATCAATACCATCCCCGCCTTCCAGACGGTCGTTATCCGCTCCACCATCAAGCGTGTCATTACCTGCATCACCAAACAGAAGGTCTACACCTGCTCCGCCATTCAGCTCATCATTATCAGCACCCCCGGTAACGCGGTCATTACCAGCGCCACCCGAAATAACGTCATCACCAGCATCACCAAATAACTTGTCATCACCAGCCCCGCCGTCAATTGTATCGTCTCCGTCTTCGCCGCGAATACCGTCATTAGCATTTCCGCCTGTAAGATCATCATTACCTGTGCCGCCAAAGATTGAGAATGCGCCGTCATTATCCGCACCGCTGATCACATCATCACCGCCAAGGCCCCTGATTTGAACAGACATACCGGCATCAGTGCCCGCATATGTAATCGCATCGGCCTCGGATGATCCCAGCGTGGCCATGGAGGGCGGCGCTGCGTTATTAAGAACCGTCACCGTCAAATCACCATTATCTGCGCGGTCAAATTCAAGCACGTCTCCACTTGTGCCACCAAAGCCCATCTCTGCCGCAGTGATCACTTCCGTCCCGCGAAGAGCTGAGTAGTTATTATAATTTCCTGTAAAATAAGATGTCGTTTTGATTAAGGGCAGTTCATAGGATGCCCCATTTGTTAAAAGCTGCGCATAGGTATAAGAAACGCCGTTAAAACTAAAGCTCTCAACATCATAAACCGTATCATTGCCATTTGTGCCCGTGCCGTCATATATACGTACATCGTTATCACCAAAGAAATCGAAATAGAAATCAGACAAGGCTTGTGTGAAATTCAGAGTATCATAGTGATCACCGCCATAGATGAGGTCATTACCCGCATCACCGTGGAAAATATCTGCTCCGGCCTCGCCAAACAGGCGATCATCTCCCGCACCACCTCTAATGGTGTCTACGCCAGTTCCGCCATAAATAGCATCATTGCCGCCATCGCCATTCAGCTCATCATTGCCAGCGTCACCACGAATATAGTCATCGTCGTCACCACCATTAATAATATCATTTCCGAAATCACCAATCAGCCTATCATTTCCAGCACCGCCACTCAGTGTGTCGTCATGCTGTCCACCGTTGATAATATCCGCAGCATTACCGCCTGTCAGAATGTCATCGCCATTCCCACCTGACATGACAAAAATGCCGTCTTCATTCGCAGCGGAAATTGTGTCATCGCCATTTAGACCCTGAACCGTTGTGGTGATACCAGACGTCGTGCCAGTGTAAGAAATCACGTCATCTTCCCCACTGCCCAATGTTGATATGGTAGACAAAACACTTGGATTCAGAACATTAATCGATAAACCAGAAAAATCTCTGCTGAACTGAATAAAGTTACCACCACCGCCGGAATATCCCGCGTCACCTGCGGTAAATGTTATGTCCCCTGAGTCACTCGAGGTATGGTTAAACTGGGTGTTGTCGTCGAATCTCACTGCATTAGCGATACTTTCATATGATATGGCAAACTCTTCCAATTCTGAAAAAGAATATGAGGTGCCATCAAAAATAAAGTTTTCGACAGAACTGATCGTATCCGTAAATCCCTCCACGATGTGCTGAAACGTTGCGGTGGTCGCATCAATAAGAGCGACAATAAATTCAGAAATATCGTAGCTGTAATTCACGGTATCGCCGCCACTTGCGTTTGCACCGCCAATGATTGTATCTGACCCGAGTGACCCGTAGAAATAATCATTCCCGGCATTTCCGGTCAAAACATTATTCACAGCATTCCCATAGAATGTATCATCCCCTGATCCGCCAATGGCATTTTCAATGACCACACCGTACGCAATCGCCAGGTTACCCGTTCCGAAATAGACGTTGCTAAATTGACCTTCATTGAGGTTAATCAGCTGCGTTGTAGAATAACCCGATACATCAATCGTATCGATTCCACCCGCATCCCAAATCGCCACAACAGGCACGGAATCATGATTCGTGAAATCATACGGGCCGCCCGCATTCGAATTGAACCCGTAAACAGAATCACCGGTGCGCGTTGTCATATTTGCGCCATAAATTTGCTGAATCGCGTAAATATCCATCAACATCGGCGTTGATGGCTCGTTTCCGTAGAATTGCGCGCCTGTATTGTGCTCCTGAAAATAAGACATCAGGGAGTATTGTGTGGAATCATTTGTCCACTGCGCATCATTAGCATATGTCGCGCTGCCGTTATAATCTCCCGTATGGCCGAGACCCAGGGAATGCCCTATCTCATGCAAAATAGTAGATTTAGCATAGTCGCCATACGCGCTCATATCCTGACCATAGGTCGGGCCGGATGTTCGGGTTGTCGTGCCGCCATCATCAATATACATGTTCACGGAAATCGTATTGCTCGCAATATCCCCTGTGTTCATGTAAATAGACGACGAAGAATAAGCCGTAAGAGCACCATCGCCCTCAACAACATTAATATTCCCGCCGCTGGACACTTCGACAAAGGCAATATCGGCCACATCTGACCAGGCTGCAAATGCATCACGAATACCCTGCGCATCGTTCGAAGCATATTCATTGGATATAGAGAATGTCACTGTATCCTGCGCCCACTGACGGCCTACCGTGCCGAAATCTGTCCAAAACCCATCTATTAGATAATCAGAAAATTGCTCTTTTGACGCGGCCGTTGATGGCGCTGATAAACCATCACCATCACTGACGATGTCATCGCCCTGATTGAGATAGAGCGGGCCACGCCCGCCGCCATTTTGACAAGCTGGGCATCCACACCCTGTTGGAACTTCTTCTAATGTTGTTGTTGAAATAGTCTCCACGCCCAATACCCCTGATAGTTTTTTAAACCCAAGGTCTAGAATACAAAACTCAGGTTTAATTATGTTTAATATTGGATCAAATTTTATCTATTTTTAGATATTCAAAGCAAAGGCTTGCTGGCAAGGGCTTTTAATACTGGCTAGTAAGCGTGTACATGATGATATTACGATCAAAGTCTTCATCTTCTTCATTGCTGTCGCGTGAAATTGTTTCAAATTTCAAACGGCTTTGAAAATACGGCGAATGCAAATATCGAGCATTCAGGCCAAAAAGCGTTTCATCATCCTCACGGCCATCACGATCCCCCGTGAATTCACTGGAGATATATTCTATACGCCCGCCGAAATATAAATTATGCAGCACTTCATAATCCGCGCCCACCTCACTTGTTGTGCGCACAACACCGTTTGAAAAGGTGTTATCCTGATTAAAATCACGGCCCGCCTCTAAAAACAGAGTAAATTTAGGCGTAATATTCATGGCCAGATCTAAATCAATATCAAAGCGATCAACATCCTCATTGTCATCAAAATCTCTTAAGAAATACCCCAGTGCCGCCCGCCCTTTAATCAAGCCCTTATAGCGTGTGTTCAACCCCAATAAAAACCCGATCTCATCATTATCCCGCTGTGATGCCGTGATAATGCCCGATCCACCGGGTACACGGTCAAAGCGTTGCTGCAAATAATTGGTCTGCGCGAACAAAACATGTTCTGGTGCATTCCCGTCCTGCCCCAAAATATCATAGGTTGCGCGCAAAATAGCCTCACGGTCATTACGGTTTCGGTCCTTCCCTACAATTCTTGAGCCATCAACGCGGCTCTCCCCGTCTTCAAACGTCTGGCGCGCCAAACGACCAATCAATGATAGCTTTAGTCGGTTAAACCCATACCCCACGCCTAAGGCGGCATTGTGCGTGTTGACATTAACGGGAACGCGCGAAGACTGAGCCTCACTCGGGTCTGATCGTGACA
This sequence comes from uncultured Micavibrio sp., assembly GCA_964352115.1. Classification (GTDB taxonomy): domain Bacteria; phylum Pseudomonadota; class Alphaproteobacteria; order Micavibrionales; family Micavibrionaceae; genus CAYGQP01. The sequence goes on from CAYGQP010000125.1 coordinate 4,780, forward strand.
AGGCGCTCCGGCCCGTGCCAATCTCATAAAATGCCGAAATCGTCTTGTTTGGTTCATAAAACCCGGCGGTTGAGATTTTGTATCCCTCGCTATTCTCATTCACTTCATTGGCATAGCGCTTGATATCGCCCTCAACTTTCAAATTAAACGAGTGCGGGCCAAATGGCTTATAAATCCCTAGTGAGGGTTGAATGCGTGTATAGCTGTCCGAAACCTCATTACCATCGGTCACAAATACATTGTCGTCATAAATAATCGCCGTATTCAGACGAGGAATAAGCTCAAACCCTCTGAAGTTAGCTCCCTGCGGCAAAAAATCGCTGGGCACACGCTCCTCAACTGTAAAATCCTGCAACCTGCGGTCTTCGTAATTGCGTCCCTGCGCACAAGCATCCTGCAAGGCAGAAACACCAAGGACGAGAAAGAAACCATATGTAAGAACACGTTTCATGGAACGAAGCACCTGAAATTTAATTGAGAACTCTAGAATCGGCCAGAAATGGCCACAATAAAGAATAATTCACTTATGCAAGTGTAGCGAAAAAACACCATAAAAAAAAGTGGGGATAATCGCTCTTGTGTTTTTTTGTGATGTATTGAATGATCGTTCGCTCTAACAACACTAAAAAATACCGCACAACACGATGTACAAAACCGCCGAAGAGTTCAAAAATGCCCCCAACAAAGCCGTAACCGTCATGGGCATGTCCGGCGTCGGTAAAACCACACTGGCCGCGAAGCTTGAGGCCTATAACTGGTTCCATTATTCGGCAGATTACCGCATTGGTACCAAATACCTCGACGAAGACATCCTCGAAAGTCTACGTGAACAAGTACAAGACATTCCATTACTGAAAGAATTCCTGGATTAAGGCACCATCGATTTTCAAAATAAAATCCGCATCGACAAAATCAATCCCATTGCAAAGTTTCTATCACTGCCCGGTAACCCTGAAAAGGGCGGCGTAGCCTTGGATGAATTCTGGCGCAGG